>ONVC01000033.1:0-16386 GCA_900321205.1 uncultured Acinetobacter sp.
AAATATCATATTGGTGAAGAGGTATTTGTTCAGGAGTTTGATGAAGATCCCTGGAATGAATGTGCTCCAGGTATTCATTTTTTTATGAATAAGAAGGAAGCACTTTCTTATTTTGATTTAAGGTGGTAAAAATGTCTGTAAAATATTTAGATACCCAAGGATTAGCTTATTTCTATAAAGTCCTTAAAGAAAGATTCGTTAGTAAAGAAGAGTTTAATAAGATAAAAATTTCTCCAAATTGCCCACATTGCGGCGCCCCCTTTGGGAAAACTGATATTTGTGAATATTGTAAGTCTTATATTGGGGGAGTTAAGTATATTTATAATTTGGAGGAGGGGGCAATGAAATGAACTCTGATTGAGGGGTCGTTTTTAGTTTTTAAAAAATTTGGGGTCGGGGGATTGTCGTGGACAAACCATTTTGTGAATTTTTTCACAAAAAATCCCGAAATACTATCCCCCCTAAAAGTTTTTTGGTACGCTGCGTAGAGAGGCAAAATATTTTAGGTAAACGCTGCGTAGATAGCTCCCATCAAATAGCTCTAGTAAAATTAAATACCCTGTGATTTTGTTCGGCATCAGCGCGGCGGGCTGATGCCGTTTTGTGTGTTTTTCAGGTGGTTGTGAAATTTTTAACAGGGATTGACATTGTGAAATTTTTAACACTTAATCCTAGTTTTCATACAAACGGTTAATTAAGTGTTAAAAATTTCACAAGCCTGCTGCCAGCGTGTGTTAAAAACTTAACACACGTTTTCTATGTAACAGTCTATTAAGTGTTAAAAATTTAACACACTTCAATGAGGTAAAGTGTTAATGTGTCACAGACTATCGATTGTTAAAAAATTAACACACTTTAGTACGGTGAAGGGGAAAAGGCTTTAATGCGGTGAAGTGTTAAAGTTTAAAGCTTTAATGCGGTGAAGTATCAAAGGGAAGACTTTGTTGTTAAATTAACAACAAGCCTGTTAAGGATTTAACACACTTTAGCACAGTGAAGTGATAAAGGATCAAAGTGATAAAGTGATGATGTTTTAACACACTAAAGTGTTAATGTATTAATACATTAATGTGTTAATGTATTAAAGTATTAAAGTTAGTTATAATAAAAGAAAAAGAGTGGTTTACCACTCTAATTCTTTTACCATTTCATTTTCAAGTTCTTTGATTTCGTTTCTGAGAAGTTCGATCTTTTCAAGATTCCGATTGAGATAATTGGCTTTTTCAAGTTCTTTGATTTCATTTTCAAGTTTTTTGATTTCGTTCATCATTTTGTTCACCTTTCCTTTCTAAAGTGGTTGTTTTCTTTTGTTAAGTCTATTATAGCACTTTGAGTTTTAATTGCAAGCCTTTTTTGTAATTTTCAGACTATTTAATTAATTGACAGATAATTTCATGGACGTGAGATTGTTTGTTAATTAACAAACAATCTCACACTTTAGCACTTTAGCGCATTACAGCGCCGCAGGCCGAACTATTATACCACACGAGCAACCAACTTGTCAATAGTCAAAATCCACAAATTTTAGAGAAAAAATTTTTTCCTAAAATTTTTTCGTATCAATTGTAACAATAATGTTATAATTAATTATTTTTCTGTAACATGTCAAAAAAGACCTAAAAGTAAATAAAAAAAGTCTATTTTTCTTTAAAACAAGTCAAGAAAGTACCTAGTCAAACAATAGATAATATAGTATAGTTATATCATCGAAAGGAACAAAAAAACCCAAACAAAAAGGAGGACTTTAACATGACAACTACTATGTGGAACGAAGGTATTGCTTATCTTATGAACGGAACTGAAGGCGATTGGATTGAACATAACGGTCGCAAGGTCGAGATCGTGAGCATGTGCGGTGGCCGTTATCTCTGCTACGACGAAGAAGGAAGTGTAGCAGGTCTCTTCCATGAAGAGTGGAGAGCAATGGAGTTCCTCAAAAACTGAGGAACTCCATAAGGAAAAAGGAACCAAACCGAGAGAATAAAAGGAGGATCGAGCAATGACAACATGGTACAGATTAGTTTATAAGAACGGACATAAGGGAGCCTGGACAACAGACCTGAAGAGAATTAGAGAAGACGCTGATTTCTTCAGAGCAAGGATTGAAACAAAAACTTGCTAAAAAATAAAAAACAGGGGTTGACAAACCTCAACCCCTGTGATATACTTAAATCATCAAAAGAAAGGAGAAACAAAACATGGAAGCAATGCTGAATGAAATGATGGAATGGGGTGCAACAACGATCGAACTGCTTATGGAAGCAGGACTCACACCTGAGGAAATCGCAGAAGCCTTGGCGGATGAATAATCCGCCATAAGGCACAAAAGACAAGATCGAAAGGAAAGGGAACAAAAATGATCAATATTAGGACAATCAGAAAACTCAATAACAACGATGGAATCACACTTAAAAGCGGAAAGGTTATCGAATACAAAACAGGATGGCAAGTAGCCATATACGGAGTTGAAGTCAAAACTGCAAGAGAAGCAATCGAAGCGGTCAAGACATACGGCGGAAACTGCGGAGTTTGGTTCGCCGATGGAATTTACTACATCGACAAAAGCTTCAGAGTAGATACAAAAAAGGAAGCTCTGAGAATCGGCAGAGAACACAATCAGATTTCTATCTTCGGATGGAGCAGAAAAAACCTTGCTTATTGCTAAAAAAAGGCTTGACAAAAGTCAAGCCTTTTGATATAATAAACTTAACAAAAACAAAGGAGGATCCAAAAATAATGAAAGGTTACAAAGTTAGCATTAAGGCTCTCGATGGACGGAGATTGGATTGTTTTACAGGATACTTAAAGACAAAAGAGGACGCTGAGAAATATGCTAAATGGATTGGCGGAACCGCAAAAATTAAAGAGTGTGTAAAAAAGAAAATTTCTACTTACGCAATTTACTGTGAAACTAATGACTATCATTTAAAATATATTTAAAAAGGGCTTGACAAAAGCCAAGCCCTTTGATATAATTAAATCATCAAAAGAGAAAAGGAGATCCAAAATGAAAACATTTGTTCTGACCGAGGGAGTTACCGTAACACTGACAAACCGCACCGCCCGCCTCTATGAGAACTATCTCGAGGCATGGGAGAACCGCAGAAAAGCGGTCAAGAGCTTCTGCAATGGTGAGATGGACTGGAATGACATGGAATCCTACGACATCGAGGTGGATGAGGCTCTTGAGAGGCTGATGAAATAATCAGCCTCTTTATAAAAAAAGTGTTGACAAATGAAACGCCTTTTGATATAATAAACTTAACAAAAGGAAAGGAGATCAAAAACATGATGACTGATGAACAGATGCTTACAAAGGTGATTGAGGTTAAGGGTTTTGAACATAAGGACACAATTTGGTTCGCCGGATGGCTTGAAAGGAATATGAACAAGCCCTATACAGTAAAGGTGATGGCAATGACTGCCGCACTTGACCCCACAGAGTGGGATTGGGAAGAGGACTGAAAAGTCCTCTTTTTTGTGCGGTGCGCGGGCGGCCACTCCATCCCGCCGCGCACCGAGAAGCAATATTATATCACAGGTCGAGGTTTTTGTCAAGCAAAATCTGCATGGCAATCTGCACAAAAAGATCCCGAAATTTTTGTGCATTTTGCCTATTGTAATTGGCGGTGGGTGTGGTATACTAGAATCAACAAAAGGAAAGGAGATACCGAGATGAACAGTAAGCATTATACCAAGGACCGCCAAAGACGTGAAGCAATCATCGCCCAGATCGGAACCGGAACTGTTATAAAGGAAGTGGTCGTAGATCGTGGTCATAGAAATGGACCTGAGGTTCATAAAATCACCGACACCGCCCTCATCCTTGTATACAATCAGAGAACTGGAATCCTCGTTACAAAACTCATCGCAAGACCTGCTCAGATCCTTAGATACTATAGGGAAGATGAGCCGAAACCGACAAAGGTTGTAGAACTCGCAAGGGTACACGCTAGAAATAAATATTATGAAATGTAAATAAAAGGGGGTTGACAAACCTCAACCCCTATTATATAATAAAGAAAAAAAGGAGATAAAAAAATGACTATTAGAGATCTGTATAATTGGGCAGTAGAAAATGGAGTTGAAGATTTTGAGATTTATTTAACAGGAGATGCAGGCGGAGATTGGCACCCTGACATTCTTGATATTGAAATCGATACAGAATATAATGAAATTATTTTATAAAAAGGATTGACAAACTTCAACCTCTATTGTATAATAAAATCATCAAAAAGAAAGGAATTGATCAAAATGTTAGCAACAAAGACCCCTAATAAAAAAATGAAAAGAGAGCATGATAAACAGAACAGAGTTCTCGTAACTTTCAACACTGGGACGAGAATCCATAAGGATAAAAAGAAATACAACAGGGCAGACGGAAAGAAAGCCCTTAGAAATTGTTTCTAAGGGCAAAAAATTCCTATTGACAAAAAAATTTTTTTATGATATAATAATATTATAAAAAATAAAAAAAACAAAAGAGGTGAATAAAATGGCAAGACTTAACACTTGGGAATTTGGAAACATCCGTATCGTAGATTTTAAAGAGATCACAATCTTTGATAGGTATATTAGAGATGATGTTCTCGGAGAGTGGAGTTACTACCAGCTCGCTGACAATTATGGAGAGATTGTCGCGGTTCATAATTGGGAGGATGAATAAAAATGCCTAGCAGAGAAGAAATAATTATTAACAACTTTATTAAAAAAATTATGAAAGAGAGTCGCAAATGTAATCATTGCGCTCTTTGTTATTTCCCAGGCACAGATAACACTTTCTGTTTTTTTGGATATAATTGTTTGATTCATGATTTTCATTTTTTTAAAGAAGATGATGAATAGTAAAGATTTTGAACGTCGCGCGTGCGGCGGTCCCTGCGCGCCCCGCGACGAAATTTCATTATACCACATGCCGCCACATTTTGTCAATTCGCAATCTGCACAAACATTTAACCTAGAAAATCCCGAAATTTGTGCATTATTACTACTTGCAATCTAGGCTAGGGTATGGTATTCTATACTTGTCAAGGGGATGAGGTATCCGCCACCTACAAGAACATAGTGGTATCCCACCTATAGAGTTTGGTATCTGCCACCTACAAGAACATAGTGGTACTCTATAGGACTTGACCTACCAAATCGAGAGGAGAAAAGCTATGACTATTACTAAATTTGAAATGATTCTGAACCGCAGAGGTCTTGACCCCAAAACTGTCGTATATAAGACCATCTCTTTCAGGTCTGAGTTGCCTGCCTCTACTTTCCTCGGATTTGTAAATGGATTTGAGTATTGGCTCGGTTTCCGCACTAATATTATTTATAAACTTCAGTAAGGGGGTGTAAAAATGGATTGGCTTTATATAATTTTTGCCGGAATTATTTGCTTCTGCACAATGATTAAAATGCTTCGAGGAGATGGTGACAGTATCATTTATATCCTTATGGTGCTAGCGGTTTTTGGAATGGGAATGTTGTTATTCCCCCACCTTTTTTCAAGTATTTAAAAGGAGAAAATCATGGAAAGAAAAGAAAAGACTCAGTGGGAGAAAAATGCAATTGAAGTTAGAGACACCTATGGCGCCCATGTAGATTGGGAGGACCGTTTCTATGAGTGTCCCACATGTGGCGAGCCAATTTATGAAAATGACTGGTCAGAAGAGGAATTGGAACAGCACTTTTGTCCCATCTGTTATGATGATGATTACCCTTATGAAAAGGAAGATTTTCTTGATGAAGATTGGGAAGATGAAACAGATGAAACAGGGTTTGATCCCTACATGGGCGAATACAGTTATGATTGTTGAAAATTGGCGGCCGGCGCTCGGTCGCCCACTACCGAGCGCCGGCGAAATTTAATTATACCATGCGTAGCCCCATTTTGTCAATAGGAAATTTGAATAAAAATATTTAATTGTAGATCCCATAATTTGTGCAATATTCCGGTATTGTATTTTTAATAATATTCATTTATAATTATAATTGTCAAGGGGAGAAGGGTAGCCCAAGGCAAGCCTTGATGGGTGGGCGGTTCAACTCCGCTAAGGTAGCTCCTTAAACGAAAAAAAATTAACGGATTGCAGAAAAAACCCCTTGACAAAATCAAATAAAATGCTATAATAAAATCATCAAGAGGAAAGCAAATCACAAAAAAGGAGATAAGAATGAGAAGAGTATTTTGGACAGAGAATAATCAGTATGGCGATGCAACTTTTGCTTTTGTAAAAATCACTCCGCCCGACGAGGAGATGGCAAGACAGAAGTATCTTGCGGAAGAGCCTAAGAAGCGCGAGGAGCGTCTTGCTAAGGCAAATCCTAAGACACTTGCAAAAATTGCTGAGATTAAGGCAAGAATGTAAAAAAGGGGGTTGACAAACTCCAACCCCTTTGATATAATAAATATACAAGGTAAGGAAAGACGGTTTCAAAAAAGGTTCGATTCCTTTCTTACCTAGCGAGGGGAATAGCAGACGCCTCCATAAAGCGAAAGGTAAAATATCTAATAATCCTAGGTCTAGTTAGAAAAAAACTGAGTAGTAAATAGTCGCTGGCAAATGCCAAGTTATGAGGTGTAAGTGGGTGCATACTTGGTTAGAGAACTGGGTGGATTAGGTTCGAGTCCTAACATAACTAATCTTAAATTAGGGGTTGACAAACTCCAACCCCTTTGATATAATAAATACAGAAAGTGAGGGGTGACATGATGAAGATTGTTACTGAAAGCGCCGTACAGCGGGCGCTGAGACATAAATACTAGGACTGAATAAAAAGTATGGTGTATGCCAGGCGGATTAAGCCCCGACTCTGAAATAGGGCCGCCTAATGAATTGGGCGCGGGGTGAGGGGATTGGTCGACCCGCTCACCAAAAAGGTTCCACTGGATGCAAGTTGATGTACCTGTAAAACAGAGCGTTATCAACGAAGATGATTAAAGGTTAGATAAAAACGGAGCGCATCCTAACCGCCAATATTAAATTAAATCAAAATGAGGTGATAAAAATGGAATTAAAAACTATTATTACAGTAGACAAGGAAGTTGCAAAGGCTCTTGAAAATCTTTATAATAAAATTGATAGCGTGAATTGGGATTATGATATGTTTGCAGAAGCCTGTTTTGCTATCGCTTGTGGTAGAAAAGAATTCGAATGGGGCTTTACTAAAATCGATATTGTATACAAAGAGGATTAAATCCTCTTTGTTTTTGATCGCGCCGCGGTCCTCGGGTCGCGGCGAAAAATCCATTATACCATACCCGAGCCACTTTTGTCAATAGGAAATTTGCACAAATTTTTTTCTATGCGGATCCCGAAATTTGTGCAACATTACCTCTTGATTTTTTGCTCCCCATCCATTATACTATAGTTACAAGGTAAGGAAAGGAGAAACACAATGAACAAGGTATTAGTTTTCGATATGGATGGCACAATCGCTGATTTCTACAATGTAGATGGGTGGCTTGACTGCCTTATGGCAGAAGATACTAGACCGTACAGAGAAGCCCGTCCGCTTTATGATATGTTCGCTCTGATGGAAGTTCTTAATGAATTAAAAAATGACGGTTGGCGTGTTGCCGTTACTACATGGCTTGCCAAAGATGCTACTAGAGAATATGATAAAGCAGTTAGGAAAGCAAAACTGGAATGGCTTGAAAGATTCGGTTTTCCCTATGATGAATTGCACATGGTTAAGTACGGCACGACAAAAGCCGATTGTACAAGAAAATTAGGCGGTTATCAGATTCTTATTGATGATAACACCAAAGTCAGAAACGGATGGACACTGGGCGCAACCTTTGACGCCAATGAAAATGTTTATGAATTTTTGAAAAATTTGAGATTTAGGGATTGACTTTTCAACCCCTATCCCCTATAATAATACTTGTAAGGAACAATAGCACAAAAGGAGAAACAACATTGGATAGAAGAATTAATTACCTTATGGGACTTGACACTGAAACTTGTAATGGTTTGATGGTAGATGATAAACTCGACCTTAGTCAGTCAATTGTCTATGATATTGGATGGGTAGTCACTGACAAAAAGGGTAGAATCTATGAAACACGTTCTTTTCTGATTTATGAAGTTTTCGTAATGATGAAAGATGTTATGGCGTCTGCCTATTATGCGGATAAAATCCCTATGTATTGGGAACAGGTACAGAGCGGTCAGCGGAAACTTGTAAAATTTTCCACAATGTATAATCAGTTTTGGGAAGATGTAAAAAACTACAATATTAAAAACGCATTTGCCCACAATGCTAGATTTGATGTAAATGCTCTGAATAACACTATTAGATTTTTAACAAAGTCTAAAAAGAGATTTTTCTTTCCCTATTCTATTGAAATGTGGGATACTCTGAAAATGGCACGACAGACAATAGGCAAGCAGAAAAGTTACAGAAAATACTGTGAAATTAACAATTTTGTAACAAAACATCGTGTTCCTCAGCCTCGTCTTACTGCTGAAATTCTTTACAGATATATTACAGGCGATGTAACATTCGAGGAAAGCCATACGGGACTTGAAGATGTACTCATCGAAACAAAAATTATGGTGCATTGTTTTCGTCAGCATAAGAGAATGGAAAAGCGACTTTTTACAAAAGTCGCTTGACATTTCCCTTTTTATCCTTTATAATTAACTTATCAACAAAAGCAAAGAGGTGATAAGCATGAAGTATAATTTTAACGGAAAAGAAATTAATATTCCCGATACGGAAATTGAAAAGAACATGAAACTTCTTGATATTTCCAAAGAGGAAGCAATTGAAATGTGGCTCGATGATAACGACTATACTGAAAATGAGGAAGTCGAAAAGCTGACTGAAAAGGCAAAAGAAGTCAAGCGTTATGAAAAGGCAGACAAGCCCAGGAAAGCCACAAAAAAGGAACGCAAGGTCGATGAGGAAAAGAAAAATCTCCTTAACCTTTGCAGAATCCCTATCGAGGGAGCAGGCGGAATTGTTACAAATGTTAAGAACGAGGCAGAATTTTCGTTCACATTTGGGGACAATTGTTACACCGTCAAGCTTGTAAAGCACCGCCCCCCTAAAAAGTAAAAATCAGCGGACTGCACAAAAGCAGTCCGCTATTTTTGTGCATAATTTTTTTCAAAAAACTCTTGACAAAATCTGGCGGGCGTGGTATAATGGCGGGCCGCGGACAGGCGCTTGCAGCTGGTCCGCGGCGAAAATTCAATTATACCACACGCCAGCCATTTTGTCAAGTGAAAATTCATCGGCATTTTGCACAAAGATCTTCCCAAAATTTGTACTTTACAAACAAAAAAAGTTTTGCTATAATATATTTACAAGGTAAGGGAAGGAAGAAAACAAAAAACTTCCAAAAAAATAAAAAAAGTATTGACAAATAAAAAAATATCTGCTATAATAAATACATAAGATAAAGAAAGAAGTACAGGGTTAGGGGCTGATGCTTAAAGGTACGGTCGAAAGCCTTCGGAAAACTTCAAAAATCTTAAAAAAACTGTTGACAAACAAAAAATCTTGTGTTATAATAAATACATAAGATAAAGAAAGGAAGTGAACAACATGAGAGACCCGCCCGTATGATACGGATAGACCGCAACTCATAAATCTAATTTAAAAAAGTTCCGGTGAGGTTAGTTTTTAATTATGATTAGAGCATCTCCGCATAAAAACTAAATAACTTAAATTTAAAATTTTAACGACAATCCCCTGTAGCGGATTAAAAAAGTCGGGAGAGGAGCCAATGAAAATGCACTGGCATCAAAAATAAGCGCCATGTAGGTGGCTAGGGCGCTATGACATAAATGCTAGCAATCCATGCGGTATAAGGCGCCAAATCCGCGAAATAATCATAAAAAAAAAATAAAATTTCATATTGACAAAACAAAAAAAATAAGATATAATAAATATAACAAATAAAGAAATAAACAAAAGAAAGAGGTGTTTACTATGGCAAACAAGATGACTTATGCAGTAGCTATTGACAATGCACTCGCTGGCAACCTTACTGATGAGGTAGTCGAGAGACTCCACGACCTTCAGGCTCAGCTTACAAAGCGTGGTTCGGGTCACAAGGGTCTGACCAAGACTCAGAAGGAGAATGAGGGTCACAAGGATGTTATCCTTGAGAACCTTAGAGCCGAGGTGGATGGTATGACTGCCACTGAGGTTGGTCAGTCCATCGGCGTGACTTGCCAGAAGGCTTCTGCTATCCTTCGCCAGATGGTCGAGGGTGGCACTGTCCGCAAGGACAAGGCAGGCAAGGTCGTCCGCTTCTATGCGGTCGACTGACCTGCTAGGGTATTGGATTCGGTGGGGTTCGATTCCCCACCTACCCTATCAATTTTCAATATTTGGTTTCCTCCTTTCTTGTGCGGGCACCCCTTCGGGGGTGCTTTTTGTTTGTGGCGCGCGGACACCGCCCCGCGCCATTTTTTGTCAATACTGGAATGTTGCATAAATTTTTAATGCGATTTTTAGTTATTTTGTCTATTGTATTATTCCCATAATTTGATATACTTATAATTACAGGAGGATAACTTAAATGTTTAATTTTTTTAAAAAGAAACAAAAGCCTGAACAGTATGTAATTGCTTTCTGCGATGAGAATGATATTACCACAAAGTTTGGTGAATCTAAAGAAATCTTTGACTCTTATGAGCGTGCTAAATATCGTATTTTTTCTAAAGTATCTGGTTGGGGTCAAGCAATACAAAATACAATTGGCGATAATGCAAAAATTGATAACGCATGGCTCATAATTGAAAAAAAGAGTTGACAAATATCTCATAATTTGATATACTTATAATTGTCAAGAGGAAAGGAGAAAACAAAATGGATTGGTTTAAAAATTTCTTTAAAAAAGAACCTGAAATGATTACTGTATATTCTTATCGAGCTACTTTTAAAACTATTGACGGAGAAATCCATTATAGCTATTTTAATTACCTTGACATTGACAATCTTACTTGTGACGGTCCTACCTATCTAATGTTAGGGAAAAAATATTTAAAAGATGAAAATGGTGTTATGTATCCTATGCAGAATATTATCTCTATAAAATGGGAAGTTAATGATGCTAAAGAGGTTGAAGTAAAATACATCAGAGGAACACATTTTAGAGAAACTTTTTATGATTAAGAGTTGACAAATGAAATAAATCTGCTATAATAGAATTATCAAAAGAAAAGGAGAATAAAAAATGAGTGTTTTTGAATTTCTGTGGGTTATTTTTATCGTTTTGAAACTTACTGGTTTGATTGACTGGTCTTGGTGGGCAGTTTGTTCTCCTATTCTTTTTGAAATTGGAATTTATATTATTCTTATTATTGCCGCCTATCTTCCTTTTGACTTCTGTAACAAGTGGTTTAAAGACCATGATTATACAGATTTGTGGAAGTAATTCATAAAGGAGGAATAAAAATGAATTATAACTATTTTACTGGGAGCGAACTTGATTGCTTTGATGGCCGAAAAGGCGGACTTTATTTAGTAGGTTCTTGTAACTTCAATCCTCTTACTGATGAAAAATATTACTGGATTAAAGTAGGAGTTGCAAAAACCTTTAAAAAGAGAATGGCTTCTTACAGAACTCATAACCCTATGCTTTGGAAAAATAGTTATTTCTTCTGTGAAGATGAAACTCAGCGATATTATTTAGAATCTCAGTGTCATGAAATTTTAAACATGAAAGCGATAGGCTCTCTTTCTGAAGCTAGTGAATGGTACGAAGTAGATAAAGATACTTATTTAAATATTTGTAAGAAAGGTTTTACTTTCTTTAAAGAAGAAGCTTTTCGGTGTTATGCTGTAGCAACTCTTTCTGCGATAAAGACAAAAGACGAAACAGGAAAGATTACTCTTCAGAAGTATGCAAAAGAATTTAAAGAAACTGCGGCGTTGTTATCTTGACTGCGCCGCGAGCCTTGTCTCGCGGCGAAATTCACTATTATACCACCCGCCGCACTTTTTGTCAAGTAAAAAACTACATAAATTTTCATCTCCATGATCCCATAATTTTAGTTATTATTACCTCTTGCAAAATCATAAAAAATTTTATATAATATATTTACAAGGTAAGGGAAAGAGAGGCCGACAGTCAAGACGGTCAGCACATCCCAAATTTAGATAACCATGCGCATGTAAATCTTGAAAAAAGGCTTGACATTGTAACGTAAACCTGTTATAATAAATATAGAAAGTGGTTGAGAACCAACAACTCCCTCGGGATAAAATAGGGTACTTGAGGCTAACTAAGGCGCCATACCGCTAAACTGTTCAATAACAAGAAAGACCGAGTTGAACACTAAAAACTTTCTAAAAAATAAAAATTTCATATTGACAATTTAAAAATCTTATAGTATAATATACTTAAAGATAAGGAAAACAAAAAAAATCATTTTTAAGAAAGAGGTGTTACTTATGACTAAGATGACTTATGCAGTAGCTATTGACCGTGCAATCGCAGGTGACATTGACGCTGAGGTGGTTGAGCGTCTTGAGGCTCTCAAGGTTCAGCTTGCCAAGCGTGGTAGCGGTAAGCATGGTCTTACCAAAACTCAGAAAGAGGGTCTGGAGCTGATGGAGCGCATTGTCGAGGTGCTTGCGGATGCCGAGGATGGCATGACTGCTACCGAGGTCGGCGATGCGGTGGATGTGACTTGCCAGCGTGCAAGCGCACTCCTCAAGAAGCTTGTCGCTGACGAGCGTGTCCGCAAGGACAAGGTAGGCAAGCAGGTGAGATTCTATCTCGCCTAACCCTTGCCAAAGCAAACGCCCTGAGTAAAAATGCTCGGGGCGCGAGCCTTTGTCTCGCGCCGAAAATTCAATTATATCACACTCAAGCACTTTTTGTCAATGGTAATTTTTCACAAAAATAATTAAATTTTTGCCCGTTTTTTGTACTTTACAAATAAAAAAATATTTGCTATAATTATAATTGTCAAGAGGAAAGAGATAAAAGTCCTCAAAGAGGCTCTCTTTTCTGTGGATACTCGGTAACGAAACGGATTTTGAAAAAATTTTCAAAACCTCTTGACAAATAAAATAACATTTGATATAATAATTATAGAAGTTAAGGAAAAGAAAGGACATTAAGTGTATGGGCATGAGTAGTAAAGCACGATAGGTTTTAAGGATAAACCGTTTTCCTGTGGGCGTGCTAGAACATAAATACCCACAAAAAAGTAACTTAGAAAAAATAAAAAAATACTTGACAATAAAAATTAAATATAGTATAATAAATATAACAAATAAAGAAAACAACAAAAGAAAGAGGTGTTACCTATGGCAAACAAGAAAATGACTTATGTAGAAGCTATCGACAGAGCGCTTGAAATTATCGAAGTCTATGGTTTTGAACCCGAGGAACTTGAGGGTGCTGCGGAAGCGTCTGAGCGTCTTGAAGCACTCAAGGCTCAGCTTGTGAAGCGCAATTCGAGCGGTGCGCTGAAGAAGCCCACCAAGACACAGAATGAGAACGAGCAGTTTAAGGTCAAAATTGTTGACTTCCTTACCGAGGAAGTTGATGGCATGACCGCAACGGAAATTGGTTCCGCTCTCGGTGTGTCCTGTCAGAGGGCTTCCGCCATCCTTAGTCAGATGGTCAAGGCTGAGGTAGTTACCAAGGTCAAGGAGGGTAAGGTCACGAGGTTCGTCCTCGCTTGACCTCTCCCCAAATGTCGCAGAGGTGGGTATGAATACCCACCTCTTTTTTGTCGGCGCGCTCCTGGCGAACCGCGCCGAAATTTTAATTATAACACATGACCAACCTTTTTGTCAATAGAAAATCTGCACAAATTTTTATTTATTTTATCCCATTTTTTGTACTTTACAAATAAAATATTATTTGATATAATAAATTTATCAACAGGAGGAAAAAAAATGAGTAGACAAAATGCACAAAAATGGATTATTGAAGATGGAAAACCTTTTGTTCATAATGATATTCAAATGGAAGTTGTATTAATTATTAATAATTGTATTGATATTGACTATGCTTCTTGGCCTGCACGTCAATTATATTACGATTTATCAAAAGGACAAAAAGAAAAAATAAAAAAAATACTTGACAAATTGCATAGTCCTGAGATATAATAATATAAAAGAAAGGAGATAAAAATGAAAGAATTTGATTTTGAAGATGTAAAAAAATTTGTCGATGACCGTCTTGAAGATGCAGAGATGTGGGCAAATACTAGACAAGAAGTAATGAATTGTAGAGCAATTGCTTTTGGAGTAATTATGTTTGCTCAGAGAATCGAATTAGTTCCTTATGAAGAAATTAAAAAATATTGGGATAATTACGCTTGGAATAAATTTGAGGAAATCGCAAGAGAAAAAGGCAAGGGACCGAAAGTAATTATACTATCAAAAGAAAAACAGAGGTGATTTAAATGAAAAACAGAGAAGAAATCTTAAACCGTATCTATAAAGCATGTTTCCTTTATCCTAATCTTAAAGAAAAACTCTTTGAAGATTGGAAATGGGTAGCAGAAGTTATGGAAGGCGGTGACGAGGATAGAATTTCCATTGAAGTATTACGTTATGTAGATTTATGGTTAGATGCAGAATTTGACTTGACATTTTAATCTTTATCTGATATAATTACATTATCAAAAGAAAGGAAGTGAAGAAAATGACAAATCTTGAACTCTATGATATTATTGAGGAAGCACAGCGGACTTTGGTTGAAAACTGGGGTGACCAGGGTAAAGAAGTTATTGCTCTTTGCTTTAAAGCAAGAAAATTTGATGGCGATACAAAGGCATGGTTGAAATTCTGTACTGCCTGTGGTGGTAACTGGGGTGGCATGTTTCTCAGCGGCGTCCGCGACCTTTATCCTGAAGTGTGGAACGCAATTCCAGAGGATATGGGAGTTTTTGCTTTTGGCAATATTTTGAATGTTTTGATTCTTTTGGGAGTAAGAACTTGGGAGTAAGAATTGGGTGGCGCGTGGCCGCCGGTCCCGCGCCACTTTGCATGTCAATATATATGTTGCATAAAATTTAAATCCATTTTTTATTTAATCTGACTATTGTTATTTTCCCATAATTTGATATAATAATAATTGTCAAGAGGAGGAAAGTAATATGAATAAAATGGTTATTGCCAGTGATTTTTTCGGGGGAGCAAAAAGATTTATCATTTGCTTTGAAACAACTGTTTTAAAAGAAGAATTTGCGATTGGAGTAGATACTACTGACCCCAATGAAATTTCTATTTTTCATAAAAATATTTCTTCCTATGGGGTTCGATACGATTGTCTTAATACTTTCTTTTATAATGTTTTTGAGAAATATAATTATAGCTATGAGGAAACCTTTAAAAAAGAAATTAAAAAATGGTTTAAAAAGCAATTGACAAATTCATAATGATTTGATATAATAATATCATCAAAAGAAAGGAAGTAAAACAAATGAAGAAATCTATTACTTTTGAAACTGCAACACTAATGATGGATATGGCACTTTTTACTATTGTTCAGCTTAGAAAAGCCAATGGAGAAAGCACAGAAGAAATTGTTGCTAGTCTTGAGGAAATGAGTGAAGATGTAAGAGCTTGTTTTCGGGGATTTTGTGAATTAAATGGTATTGAAGAGGTGGAAAGATGAACAATAAAATCAATGTACAAGCTTTTACAGATGAAGAACTTGCCTCTGCCCTTTACTGGATTAGAAAAGAACAGAAAAGAAGAAGAGTTGAAAAGAGAGATTCTTTCAAACAAAAAGTTTATACTTTAATGAAAGAAATGGAAGAAGAAGGATTTACCTTAGTCCTAAGAGAGAATGATGATTGGTTATATTTTGAAGATTTAACCATCGTCCCTGTTAGTAGCTCTCCCGATTGGGATTTAGATGATGATGAGGAAGAATAAGGAGGACTAAAAATGAGTGTCGATTACAGTTTGGAACTTTGCTATGGAGTGATTGTCCCCGATGAAGTTGTAGAAAAATTTAGTCAAATTTCAGAAGAGTTTGACGATTTCCGCGATAATTTTGTTAATCAGCTTGATTCATGGACAGGTGGAGATTGGTTTATTGGAATTACTACATGTGTTAATTCTAATGGGGATAGTTTCGCAAGAGAAATAGACGAAAACTTTTTAGAATTTACAAAGCGTGTTGCTATTCAGAAAGAACTTGAAAGCTTTATTGAGTTTTACGATAGCCACAATTTGAAAGAATATTTCGACTGGAAGCCTAAATTGTATTTAATCAATTTTTGCTATTGACAAGCGGGCGGCCGTTGTAGTATAATAAAGGGTTGAGCATCTGCGACGGAGCGCGGTCGCAGACCCGCTCCGATTTTACCACAAAACCCACGCAATGTCAAATTTTTTTTCAAAAAATTCTGCACAAAAATTTTTCAAAATTTCCCAAAATTTTGTACATTTTGCCGA
>ONVC01000033.1:16460-18028 GCA_900321205.1 uncultured Acinetobacter sp.
TGCTAAAGTGGTCCCGCCGCGCCCGCAAACTTTAGCGCGTTGAAGTGTAACAGTTTAACGCGGTGAAGCGTGGCTAGAGCAGCAGGCTCTAGCTCCTATATGGCTCTCGGGTCTAGACCGAGAGCATATGCGACCCGCTGCCGCATCGAGGGATCAGATATATGGCAGCAGGGTTTGAATCGGCAACGGGCATTTGACATTTTTAAAAAAATATGTTATAATTAAAAAAAAAAGATTTTTTGGAACGGCGCCGAAAAAAATAAACACGCGTTTGTGTGTTTAAACTGAATGAAGTATAATGTGATGTGGGACGCGCTCGGTCGCACGGCACCTCTCCAATTTTCACAATTTTTCTAATTTCATATTCCAATTTATCTAATTTATTTAATTAACAAATCTCCCCACTCATCCTTCATCATCTTTACCATTTCATCATAAGTCCATTCTCGTTTCGCATCAACTACAATATTTTTCTTTGGATTATAAATAGTTTTATCTTCATTCAAAACTACATTCTCTTCAAATACTTGTATCAGTTGCCGAATAACTTTCTTAATTTTCCCCTCATCTGCACCATTCTTTTCCAATCTCCATAATATAATAAAACTCCCATCATCAACTGCTAAAGTTATTGGAATTTTACCATCATCCATCTAATCAAATCTATAAAAATTAAACATTAAAATGCACTCCTTTGCTAAATTCTATCTACAATTGTTCCTTTTATAATCTTACATCCTAAAGTCTTCTGCAACTCTTTCAAAAATGTATAAAAGCTGGCTTTATTCATCTTAGTCATCTTAGTTAAAACATCCCAAGCTTCTTCTTTAGTAATTTCTCCAGCTTCTATCATTCCTTGCACCAATATTTGTTTTTCAGTTGCATCTCCATAATATTTTTTAATTAACTTATCTTTAATATCTTGTTCTTCCTAAGTTAATTCTCTTAAATTTCCATTTTCATCTTCTTTAACCCAAGAATATCTACAACTACCAAGAGTTCCACCAATACCATCAAAAGGTTTACCATATAAAATATTACGACTCTTCAATGTATAATTATAAACTGTACTATCTTTTATAGCTAAAGCATAATTATTTTTTTCCATAATCTTTTCCGATACTCTTTTACATGTATCTAAACCACTTACATCCCAAACTTCATCAACTTGATCTTTTATTCTTTTGAAATTAGCACTTCCCTGTTTATTATAAACAGGTTCATAAATATAAGTTATTTGTATTTTCTTCTGTTTGTTACCAACCTATTTAAAATCAGCAAATGCTTTTAACTCTTCCAATTTTTTTTCTCTATATTTATAAAAAGAAGTTGGACTAATTCCAAACCATTCTGCTAATTCTTTACTTGTATATAACCTTAATTCTAACTATTTTGCCATAATATAACAAAACTCCTTTCAACATTTATTTTCATTATTATATAAATTTTTATAAAAATAAATGTCAAGAGTTTACCCAAACTCTATATTTTTTCTTTCAAATAAAGTATTTACTTTTTTTTCACCAGGTATACTTTTATAAGCAGTGAAAAAAAAGTAAATACTTTAT
>ONVC01000097.1 GCA_900321205.1 uncultured Acinetobacter sp.
CTGAGCCTGTTAGGTGCGGTTTTTTATTTTGTTAAAGGCTTTTTTTATAAGGTAATCAAAAGAAAAGAAGAAAAAAATGAAACACCGGCGGATAGTAAAGACGTCGATAATCATCATTCCATAGTGCTTTTTAACGAGGGAAAAGCGTACTGGAATACGTTCAAGCCAATTGTGGAAAAATTATTAGAAAAAGACCAACCTTTTACTTACTATACCATGGACATAGAAGATCCCTGTCTTACTATTGCTAACCGACTGATGGACAATCGCTATATTGGCGATGGTAACATGGCTTATTCCAAAATAGGGCACTTAAGTGCGGATGTTGTATTGGCCACAACACCTAACATCGGCACAAAGGGCTATCCGATTCCCCGTTCTAAGAAGATTAAAAAATTAGTTCACGTTTTTCACGCATTTGATGATCTGGCCACATACTACAAAGGTTCGTTGGATCATTATGATGCAGTTTTATTGGTGGGTGAGTTTGAAACTCCGTTGATTAGGAAGCTGGAAGAGTTGAGAGATTTACCTGCTAAAGAATTGATACCGGCAGGTTTGCCTTATATGGATGAGCTGCTGAAGAAAGCAAAACAAAACACAGATGTGCCAGTTGATATATTAAAAAAATCCTCTAACAATCCTGAAGAAGTTACCGTTTTATTAGCACCTTCCTGGGGAGAAAAGGGATTTTTAAAAACATTGGGGGCAGATTTTATTGAACAATTGGCTGAAAAAAGATTTAATCTGATTCTGCGTCCGCATCCTCAATCGTTGAAGGTTGAGACCAAACTGATACGAAGTATCGAAAACAAACTAGAAAAATATGACAATCTGAAATGGGATTTTAATCCAGATGGAACTGATTCATTAAAAGCAGCAGACATATTAATTTCTGATACATCTGCTGTACGGTTGGATTTTGCATTGGTTTATCATAAGCCGTTTATTACTATTCCATCCGTGTTTTCTCAAGAATCAATGCAGCGTTTTGAAATTGCAGATTTAGGATTTTCTTGGATTGAAGAAAATATAAAATACATCGGTTATACTTTGCAAGAAGGTGAAATTGAACGGCTCGATGAAGTAATACTTAATGTTTTGAAGGAAAAAAACGATACTGATATTTTAGAATTCCGAGATAAACATATTTATAATTTAGAGAATTCCAGTGAAGTGATTGCCGGTTATCTCATTCAGAACAGTAGTTTATAAAATTAGGAAATTAAGGGAAACCATGTATAATCTATTTAGTCCATTAATCAAAGTATATAAGGAATTATATGTGTTTGCATATGGTATTACAGGCGATTATGGTTTTTCTCTGATAGTACTTTCCCTTTTTACGTTTATTGTCCTGTATCCATTCAATAAAAAAGCGCAGGAAATCCAGAATAAAGAGCATAAAATCCAGTCTGTTCTTTCGCCGCAGATTGACGAGATTAAGAAACAATACAGCGGGCGCGAACAGTACGAGCAGCTGCAGTGGTTGTATCAGCGTTATGGGTATCACCCTTTGTATGCTATTCGTTCCGCAGTAGGCTTTGTTCTGCAAATTCCTTTTTTAACAGCTGCTTATTATATGCTTTCCGATCTTTCGGAGATTCGGGGTGTATCGTGGGGATTCATACCTGATTTGGGGTCGCCGGATTATTTGCTGGGCGGCATTAATCTGTTGCCATTTATTATGACTTTGGTAACGGTGGTGTATGCCTTTGTGATGCCTGGAATCCATAAAAAAGAACAGTTGCAAACTGTTCTTATAGGCTTTTTCTTTTTAATTTTATTATATTCAGCCCCTTCTGCTTTGTTAATTTTTTGGACATGCAATCTGTTGTGGTCGCTCTTGGACAGTGTGTTAGATAAAAAACTGGAGTGGATTGGCGAGTATATTTCAGAAAACGAATTAGCCTTTCATATAATATTCGCGTTGTCGCTGACGATCGGCCTGTTAGTTCCGTCAGATATCTATATAAAGAACGCCGGTCAGTTATGGTTTAGTTTTGCAGATATTTTAAAATATTTCTTGGCCGATACAGCGAAGTATTTTACTGTTTTTCTTCTAATCTATGTTCTTTGTTGGCATAAAAGAACAAGAGTTGCATATCTGTCTATTCTGTTAGGGCTGTTGTTTGGTGTATTTTTACAAAGCTACATTATTGGTTTAGACTACGGAACATTTGATGGACATGAAATAGAGTGGGGGAAATATACTAGACTTGGAATTGCCAATACAGTTATTTGGGTGGCCTGTATTGGAGAGACATTTATCAGATTTTACCGTCAGCAGTTTGACAGCAATGCAATAAAGCGATTTGTAAAACCAATAGTATTTGGTATCATAGTTGTGCAGTGTATTGTTTTGACTTTTGCTTTAAAGAATTCTTCTTTTGAAAAGGATATTAGAGTTATTCAGGGTAAAGTAGGCGTTTTAACAACAAAAAATATGTATATCCTGTCTTCTCATGACAATATTATCGTTTTTTTGTTGGATATGTTTGATGCTGCGATTTTTGAAGATATTCAGAAATTGAAACCGGAAGCGACTAAAATATTTAAGGATTTTACCTATTATCCGGATACTACTTCATCTTTTGGTTTTACACACTTTTCTTTGCCGGAAATATTGACAGGAAAACTATATGATCCAAGAGAAAGGTACTCGGAATATTTAAATAGAGCATGGAAAAATAATATAAACTACAGAGAATTAACTAATAACAATTATGAGATTGATTTGTACACAAGTGGAAATTATGTTGATAAAGATGCAGTTGTTGACAATCTTGTTGTAGGAAAAGTATCCATGGATAAAGAAACGGCAGATAGTTTTGGATATTTGGTTAAATTTCGTGTAGCTCCTCACTATTTAAAATATATCTTCCACAAGTACCGATCATACTTGCAGATTCCTGTTTTTGCAATCTCTTCATTTAATCCTTATGAAGAAAATGATTTGCGCTTCTATGTTGATTTGCGAAAAGGATTGAAACTTACTAATAATAGTAATGCCTTTCGTTTTTATCATCTTAAGGGATCCCACCCTCCTTACACCCTTGATGAAAATATGAGTAAGGTAACAGAGGGGAAGGAAGGGACTTTATTCGGGCAGTCACTTGGTTGTCTGAAGATTGTGAGTGAATACCTTTTGCAGTTAAAACGACTTGGTATATATGAGAACGCAACGTTCATTGTTATGGCCGATCATGGCTATCACAATACAATCGGAGGGCGTCCGCTTCTTTTGGTTAAACAACCGAATTATAATAATCAAAAACTAATCGTGGATAATACACCTCAAACAGTCTCCAACATAATGGCTTTGATACTACAGCGTTTTCAGAAAGAAAAGAGCGTTCAAAGTTCTTTAGTTAAGAATACAAATAGATTCTTTTACTATGAAAATGAAAAAAACGGTATGCAGTTTGT
>ONVC01000056.1 GCA_900321205.1 uncultured Acinetobacter sp.
TACGTCAGCATATTTGATTTATTATAACACATAAGGGCGTAGAAAACACAGGTTTTCCTATGTTTTCCCTCCATGCATCCGCCTGCTTATTTTTTATAGGTGTAAATCATTTTCAGAGCTTCCACTGCATCTGCGCACTTCAGGTAAGGCGGGTACGTTTTCTGTTCACCGGAAGCACTGCGCAGAGAGTTGTTATAATAATAGTAACCGGCTTTCTCTTTTGCCTGCGTTTCTTCTGCAGAAAGGCTGTAATATGTTCCGTATTTAAATAGAAGGGCATGACTGACAATATGCTCCGGGTCGGAATAGACCGCCAGCCGGAACGCATTATTCTTTGCTATATCGAATTCAATTTCAACGGTTTCTGCATTTACATCCTGCTTACCC
Organism: uncultured Acinetobacter sp.; assembly: GCA_900321205.1. Taxonomy (GTDB): domain Bacteria; phylum Cyanobacteriota; class Vampirovibrionia; order Gastranaerophilales; family Gastranaerophilaceae; genus CAG-196. The sequence continues at coordinate 388 of ONVC01000056.1, forward strand.
AGCGTAATGTCCATGGTTTTGGCTATTTTATAATAGTTGATGTTAGCTGTATCGGAGTTAACTGCTTTATCTATCCGGAAAAAGTGTAATTTGTGCTTTTGCGTTAACGATTCTACGTTTTGCGGTGTAATGTCAAGATGCAGTTCTGTAAAAAACCGGTGCAAATCTGTTTTCGGTACGATATCCCTGGGGGGTTCTTTATCAAAAAAGAAATTTAAGGCCAGCCCTATAATAAGGAACAGGACTACAATCAAAATGTCACGGGAACCGGATTTCTTTTGTCGTTCCGAATTACAGGCGGTGCTGACTTCTTCGGATGTGCGCTCCGTCAACACAGTCGGAGTTTTCTTGCCGTCCTCTTGATTATCAAGGCCGGCAGACGTTTCCGTTTCTTCGGAAATATGAAATTCGTTGCCGCAGTATTCACACCGGGCATGATGGCTTTTTACATCGGTTGTCAGCGTCGCGCCGCAGTTTGGGCATTTAAAATTATATAGTTTCAAGGGATGCTCCTTTGTCTTATGTCAATATCAGAATCGAAAAAAATCTTTATCTTGTTTTCGCTTTTGATGATAATATTATACCAAAAAAATCAGACCTGGCACAATCGCCGTCTTTTCTTTTTAGGTATTGCAAGTGATATTTTGTTGTGGTATAATGTATTGTCAGTTTGACAGTAACCACCCCGGTAAACGACTGTCACCCTTCGCAAACCCTATATGGTCCAGTAGCCCAGTTGGATAGAGCAACGGCCTTCTAATTCATTTTAGTCAAAATCATATTGAAAAATAAAGCCCTGCGAACCCTTGTTAACACGGGATTTGCGGGGGTTTTTTATGCCAATAAATCATCTATATAAAGTGTAAGAATGACGGGATAAAAATGGGTAAAAGGATGTAAAATGGTACAGCAAATGGTACAGTAGATTTTTCTTTCCGGATGGTTCAGCCTAGCTTTTTTAGAAGCATTGCTAAAACATCTAAAATCGTTAATCTAAAATGATTTTTGTCAGAATACTTATTGACAAATTTCTTTGATTTGTTATATAGTTTTATTGATAGGACGCTTTAGGACTATTTAGGATTCCACCGTAATAGCGGTGGTCTTAACGCTACCCAAGCTGACTGCCGGGTCGACCGGTAAGAGCGGGGTGGATACCACACAGATGTAGAAAACAGACTGTTGTGATATCCACCCCGCTCTTTTTATTTACTTATAACAATAATCTTAGGTTTACCGGAACATAAGTATTTTGAAATCTATTTAAAATTTCTACCATTCCAAAATGTAATTGAAGGGCAGATTCATCGCCATATAAAAATGTTGAGGTGTATATGAAAAAGAAATTTGCACCCACGGAACACGGGCAGGGTTCGTTTTTAGAAGAAACTATTAAAAACAAAAAGTATTATTCCTACAAATGGAAGGATTCCTCGGGCAAGTGGATGCGCAAAAGATTCCCGCATACAAAGGTTGGGGAAAAGGATCGGGAAGCTTTTGCAAGGGGAATCATTAATAAAATGTCAGCAGGAGTGCAAACGACCTGCACAGCGACGTTTGGTGAATGGCTTTTAACCTATATTGCTAACTACCGTAAAACTGGCGTTGACCCTGATACCTACAACCGTTTTTTACAATACTGCGCTAACGTACCAGATACAGTCGCTAACACAATGTTAGATAAGTTGCAAACAGAACAACTTCAGTCGATGATTACAGGCATGCAGACGAGCCCTAGCTACCGCCAGGACCATAAGCAGAAGCCATTGTCTTACTCAACCTGTAAAAAAATATATGAATTAGTTTTTGCCGCATTGGAAAAGGCACGAGTCCTGAGAAAAATACCATACAACCCAATGGAAGCCGTAGAAAAGCCTGTAGCGTCCCAGAAAGAGAGGGGGATTTTCTCGCACGAGGAACTAAAGCGCCTTGTAAAGGGCTTAAGAACCCTAACAAAAGGCAAATATAGCAAACGCATGAGGAAGGACTACCTTAATTTATTTTTCTTTTTGTATGCTTTTGGTCTACGCATCGGGGAGTTGCTTGCCTTAACTTGGGATGATGTTGATTTAGAAACTCAAGTTATCAGAGTCAACAAATCTAAGAAAAGTAACAAGGCAGGGCAAGAAATCGGGCATACTAAAACCGCAAAGGGCGTACGTACTGTACCTATTTTGTCTGATGCAGCATACAATCGTTTACTAAAAATGCAGGAGGAATCAGGCAAAAGCAAATATTTGTTTTCTACTGCTTCCGGCAACGCTTTAGGATACTTTCAGGTTCAGCGAGTATTTAAAAAAGCGTGCATCTTATCCGGAATAACAGGAAAAACTTTACACGAACTGCGGCACACCTTTGGTACAAATATGGCAAGAGCAATCGGATTAGACGGGAGACCAGTGCCTATTGCAGAGCTATCCCGCATTATGGGCCATAGCAAAATCAGCACTACTCAAGATTTTTATGTGCATAGTGATGAAACGCAAAACGAAGCCCTATTAAAAAGCTTCGCTAATCAAGCTCGCCGACGAGAACCAAAAAAAATATAACGTTTATTTTTCTTTTGCTCAGTTCACATAATTAAAGTATACAAATGATGAAGAATGTCCAAAAAATTAACAACGCCTGACGATGTAACAGTTGGCGTAATTCTGGATGACATACTAAAGGTATATGGAACGCCAGATGAAGTACTTCCACCAATCAAGGGACAAAGTGGTTATCTTTACAAATCTGAATCTGCCCCAACAGAGGAAAAAAATATGCGGTTTAGCATATCTGATGGAAGAATAGTTGGTATATATATAACTTATACCCCCCAAAAATGGGGCCGTTTAAAATAAAAAAGACCCGCAGGTTTCCCCACGGGCCGTAACACACAATTTATAATTTACTCACAGCCAAATATAGACAGGCAGCGGCTATCACATAAGCGATGTTCCGCTGCCGTTTTATTTTACGGAACCGGAGCCGCTCCTCTTGTTCGTACTGCCGCAATAATCTGTTGGCATTCTGCAAAGACTGCTCCTGCCTTTCCAGTGTCAGTTTCAATGCGCCCAGCTGCGCCTTGAGCATCTGAGACTGTTTTTTGGCTTCCGTCAATTGCGTCTGCGACGCTACTATTTGTTGCTCAATGTCGCGGACTCTGTCCTCTGCCTGTCGTTGATATTCCTCAAGCCTTTTGTAAAACAAAATCATTTAAAGTAGGTCTTATTCATCACGGAATAAAATCATTATATTTTTCATTATATAATTTCTTGACGTTTTCAAATTTCCAGTAATAATCAATATCCTCCATCGATTTTATAACAACGTCTTTCATCATATTGTCTGCAACGGTAAAGAACGTATATTGATCGCTCTCTCGCAAAAATTTCGCAGGCGCTGCCAATTGCATCCAGTCTTTATTCTGTTCAGCTAACGCAAACGCTTCCATCAAAACATCCTTAACACCGGTTGCAATCTGTCCAAGAAATCCCTTCTCTATCCAATATGACATCTTCATACCACGATATTCACTGCCGCACATTTTACGTAAAGCGTAATACCGTTTTTCATCCCGTATTCCATCCCAAATATCAGCAAAACAGTAATCGTATTCTCCGTTTCGTACTGTCGGAATGAATTCAAACGCATCTGCTTTCACAACACGAACCTTTGCTTTGGCATCCCCAAATTGCGGTAAAATTTTTTGATTGAACAAATCAATGACGCTTTGGTTCTGTTCGACAATCGTTACACTTTCAACATCAGGCTTGATAGCAACCATGTACGCGTAATACCCTAACCCACAACCCAACGTTAGGACATCGCCTCTTGCCTCGTCAATGGAAGGTTGCATGGTGAAAATCTCATTGAATGTAATCGACATCCATGCATTTCCTTCCCTGTCTTGCAATACATAATATGAAGCAGGCACATCTTTCCAAATACCGATACAGGGAACGAAAGAATCCAGTCCATCCAATTTTTCACAAACCACATCATTCCATAAAAAAAACTCATATTGCCTGTCACTGACAGAGATTACCTTAAAATCACCATAATCACAACCCTCTAAACGTATGTTACGGTAATAAGGATTCTGCAATAAATCGTCATGCGTAAACGACTTGCAATGAGAAATCAAAGGATAGAAAGGGTCTTTGTCTGAAGCAATTTGATGTCCAGCTAATGAACTGACCACATTTACAGGCGTTAAATCCTCTTCTCTTGTATTTTCAATGTTAAGAACGTAATCATACTCACTACTGGAAATCAAAGATAAAACTTTATTGAAGGCTGTTTGATACATAAAGTAATTGGCTATATATCTTGGGAATGAATTACGAATCCGTCTGCTGGCAACAAATTTCATTTTCAATACATTCTCCGATTTCTATCTTAATTGATTTTCTTACCCTAGGCTATCTTACTTAATTAACGGCTAATAACGCCTAAAACAATACAAATAACAAAACAGAAATTAGAAAAACTGCTACAAAAAATCGCTTCATCTTTTGTATGACAAGGTGCAAGAATATTATATAACCCAAATGTGCCCGCTAATACTGCAAGTATTTCAATAAAACTCTTTCCATTAAAATAATCCCTTATCAACAATGGAATCATTGAAATACAAAGCCAAATAAACACATTTATAAAATGCTTATGATATATCTTAATGCCTTCTAAAGTTCCTATTGATTTTTGTTCACTCCTGTACTCTAACTCACCACCACAATAAGAACAATAAACACAATCATCATCAAAATATTTATCACATTTTTCGCAATACCGCAAATTAACCACCTCTCTGTTCTGTAATGGCTTTGCTAACTTCCGAGGGTCAGCAAACCTTATTTAACACTGAGGTATCTTTTTTTGCACTTGTTTTCTTGGGAATCCCTATATTTTAATTATACAGGAAGCTCTTTTCAGTGCTAAAATCAGGTTCTTATATATAACTGATTTTACCACTTTTGTCTATAAATTACCAGAAAGAGGGAAACCTTAGTGCTGTCTCGCCGGTTATTTCATCTTCTACGATACCGTATCAATGTAATTTGCCACTTAGTCACTTTTTTTCCTTCTTGTCTCGTTCACGCCGCCATTCCATTACTTTTTCCCATATTGCCGGATCTTGTTCTTTCAACCGTTCTATAGGAGTAGGGAGACGCTTAATTACGGGTTTCTCGCCGTTTAAGGTAGCTTTTGTTATACGAATCTCGTGGTTAGTGTAAATACCGTCAGTGGAGTACAAAATGGGATACAAAATTTCTCCCATGACTGTGCGAAGGCCTCTGGCTCCGAGTTTTACTTCATATGCACGTAGGGCTATTTCCCGCAATGCTGATTTATCAATTGTTAGTTCATTTTTCGCTTCACGGAATAGTCTTTCAAAGTCGTACACCGGCGAAATCGAACTTTCAGTGAGAATTTTATATAGACTATTTTCGGACAACTCGTTATACCGACAACGCATGGGAAGACGGCCTAACAGTTCTTCTACAATTCCAAATTCAGCTATTTTAGCGGCTGTCGGAACTCCAGTTACAATATTTTTGTTGGTAACCGTGTTTTTGACACCAAAACCTATCGGAATCGGTTCTATGGTTGGATTCAGCAGGTCTGTGAATGCTCCCATGCAAACAAATAATACGTTACTGGTATCAATTTGGGATGCAAGAGTATCCTCTCCAAAGCCACTTCCGCCTTCGATGATTTTCAATAACTCGTATTGTATCTTTTTGGCATACACTGCTTCATATGGGTTATTTTTGTTGTGTCTTATCTTATCAATTTCGTCCAAAATAATGATTCCATGATTACACATTTCGACAACCATTCTTTCGGCAGCATCTTTATTGATTATTTTGACTTTGCGGCCGTCTTCTTTTTCTTCAATTGTGCAATCGTTTTCTTCTAAATAATATGAATAATAGTTTGGATGTTTATTTATCAATCGATGTGCTTCTTCTGCTAAATCTTCTAGTATTTTCGGTATGTTTTTCCCATGATATCCAGTATTACTTAGACTTGTTACAGATACTAAAATTACAGGTACTGGTAAGTTAAGTTCACGAATCGCCGTGCGTATAGACTCGGTTTTTCCAGTACCGGTCGGGCCTAAAATTAAGAGATTATCGGTCTGTATAGGAGCCTCTTTTTCATCGAGACGCATATTATACCTGCATCTGTCAATATGGGTTGCAATAGCTGTAGCCACGGTTTCGACTGGCCCATCCTGGCCTATTATTGATTTCTTTATTATGTCTGCAATTCTTTTTGCTGGTATGTGTTCAAAGGGTATCATTTTTTCGCCTCCATAATTATATCTTGAAAACAAAAAGCGTCTTCAATCACTCGACTGCAGACGCTTTTTTGTAATTAAATTAATTGTAGCATATATATTTCATGATTCGACTATTTCACATTTTAGTGCTTCTTAAAGTTTCAGAAGCTACATGCTTTCTAGGTTTTAACTGTTTTCGATATATGTAATTTTTCGGCTTAAGTTTTCTGAAAATACGGTTTTTCTATTCTTTTTTACAATATATAGTAGTATCCATTAACCGTACGAGTTACAAAGTGATATGCCTTTTAAACCATATTTTGTGGTGCCTGACTTTTTGCTTTTTATCTTATAAAAGTGTTCCGGTTCTCCAATTTAGTAAGGGCAGAACCTTTAACGTTGATTTCTGCCCTTTTTTGGTCATTTCAAAATGGGACTTCTTGGTCAAACGGAACTCCTTTACCTAGATTACCTAACGCATTATTTTTTTTATCGTCAGCAGTTTTAGTGGTGTTTTTTAAATCTGACTTTCCTCCTATGTATTGATGTTCAAATTTCATTAACTTTATTTGAAAAAATTTACAGGGAATTTGCGAGTCCATAAGTTGCCTGTATCTATCAAATGATATTAGAAGAAGCTTTCTTCTTGCTGGCGATTTTGTCGTTTTGACCATGCGCAATATTTTTTACCACGTTGAATATTCATTTCGTTGTCTACTGCATTTCCGTCAAGAATCAATTTATCGCAGAAAGATTTTAGCGAAACATCGTTTCCCGTGGTTATCTTAACAACGCAGCTCAGATAAGCTTCTACGAATTTTTTATAGTTAAAGAATACGCAGTACCTATCACTATCTGTATTGACGCGTTGAATGCCCGTTGCCTGTTTCCATACTTCACCGTCGGCAAAAAGTACGTCAAGAATAAACCTCGAAAACACCCCCACAAAATTTACACGGGGCAAATAAGCAGTAAATACTTCCATTTGCTTATAATTTGGGACAAGCCATATTTTATCTTCCTTGTAATAAAACGCGCCTGAAATCGGCACTTCCTTCTTACCAGATACGGGATCATAGGTATGTCCACGATAAGCAATGCATTCGACGCAGATATCTTCATATGCCAAGTTCCGGCTTTTGTGCTGAAAGGCATACAACTTTGTACCAATAATGTTAAACTGGTCAATATTACCAAAAATATCCAACTGCGATATCACATCTGGATTATCATCCACATTATATGGTTGAAGGATGCTAGGAATCCTCTCCTGCAGTGTTGAGTTGATTACACGTTTGGACATTTGAGCTAATTCGTAGTTATTAAGATTTTTCATAAACATATTATTTCTGGTCTCCTTTTCATTTTTACTATGATGTTTAATAAAATATCAGACATCAGCGATCCCTTTCTATGATTACTGAGTTGGATTTGTCTGAGTTTTTTATAATTCTTCATTGCTATTTTTCTATTTTTTTCTTTTTCCACAGCACCCGTTACCATACAGATTTGTAGGGAAAGAAAGGATAAAGGCGGATTTTAGCGGCCATCTGGCCGCCCGCCTCCTTTCTCCCGAGAATCTGTATGGTAAAACGAGGTGCGGAAAAAGAAAAAAAGGAAGACCAAAAGTCTTCCTTTTACATTTATGGTGTTTACATATTATCTTTTTTGCCCAGGCTCCCAGCCGTGGTATATTATTTTCTCAACCCTTTCCATCTCACTAAGGTCATGGTCATCCTTGTGTTGGATATGCATATGATAATTTGCTGTTGCGTCAGAAAATGTTTTATGCGTGTAACTATCCTCTTCATTAAGTTCAAAATAGCCTACAAATTTCTCTAATCGTTTGCTACTAGCAGTTATTTTAAATTCATGAACTATTTCAACTTCACCCTGTTTTTTACTTGGAATTGGCCTTGCAGCCGTCCTATCTTTTTCAGCAGTCTGATCTGTTTTGGATAAATCAAGTAAATTTCCTGTTTTATCATGCCAGATATTATAATTATTTTTTTGAGCGTCTTTGATTTTTTCAACTACAGAAATATTAAAGCCCAAGTGTTCCGCACGCGGCACTATTCTGTCATAATCGGGCTTGTTATTATCATCAACATATTTTTTACGTAATACGGTTTTGATATCTTCCATGCTTTTCAGTTTTATTACTTTTCCCGAAAAAACAGCTCTTCTATGCTCTTCATTTTGTTTTTGCAATATAATCTTAGCTTCTACAGTGATAATCTTATCCAGTAATTTTTCAAGATTTTTGTTCTGCAGACTATTAAGCCTGTTCTTCTCTATGGTGTAAGGTGAGTTTTCTTCCCTTATTATTTCTGAAAGTTTTGATTTAAAAGTATTATATGCTGCAAGGTAATAGTAGTCCTTTGGAATTGGAGAAACAACATAGCCATTAAGTTCTTTCTCTTTAGCCAGGGTGAAATATGTCTCTGGGAGGGTTGCCAGTACGCAGATGATTGCTGGATCCGGCGGCAAATGAAATTCGGATTCGATTAGTTTCTTATTTTTATTGAATTCTGCTTTTATGATGTTTTGTAAATTTTCTTGTGCCGATAGCTTTTCATCTAAATATTTATCCAACTTATAATCCGCTGGAATGTTTTCAAAAGTTTTTCTCGTGGTAGTACCGAGGTCTACAGTATTAGGAATTAACCCCGGTTCCTTGTCTCCATTTAAATTGTAAATCTCCCTATATATTTGCAAGCCATCTTTTCCAGCTGCGGAAAAAATAATAGATGCCTTTTCTCTGTGAGTTAATCTATGCCAGCGCTCAGAGATGGAATATTTTAATTCATATTCCGGATCTTGTTTGATATACTGCTGCAATGTTGTAAGCAGCTGCGACATTTGTTTCTTGTTATTTTCCCACAGCCCCAGTTTTGCTATTTCTCGTATAGAAAGTTCCTTTTTGTTTTTCACTATTTGGATATCCCGATCAATTAAATCCATGCCATGCTTTATAAGAGGAAGGTAATTTGCAAGTTCTTTGTTAAAAATTTTGATTGGCTGGAATTCATGTTTAATGTGTTCTGTGAAAATATTTAGTAACCAGATATCCAAATCCTTTTTTGCAGCAGCAAGTTCCTGGTCAGAATAATCTAATGCAGATTCAGACTGTGAAACCCTGTTATCAATAATCTTCAATTCCCGGGAAAGTACTTCCGCAGATTCTTTTTGTATTTCTAATTCAGATTCATGCTTTTTTTTGATTCGGTGTTCATTTTTGAATTGTTGACGTAAGATCATTCTTTGATGGTTTCGCTTTGATTTTTCCTGATATTTTTCATTTCGGTTTTTAGAGTTCCTAGGACCTATCTTTTCATCCTCCAGATCGTTCTCTTTGAAAAATCCTCGTTCTTCTTCAGTATTTCTGCTCACAATCATATCATAGCCTTTACCGCTGAAAAAGTCGTTTATAACAGAATCGATTCCGTCATGAAATTCTTTTAGGTCCTCCGGTTCTAAATATTTCCCTTGTCTAGTATTGCTATCCCATTGTAATCGGTTTCGGTTATCTTTTAACTGATTGACACAATATTCAATTCCATTTTCGTTTTGTCTATAAATTGGTTTTTCCCCTTTTGGCACTAAAGGCATACGGATATCATTGCCATTTTCATCTTTATAAATTTTGTTCCAAATTAATTTTCCGTTACGGTCTTTATAAATTTTATGTCGTTTTGCTAAAAATTTTCCATTTTTATATTCACGTTCACAAATATTGAAATGGATGTGATTGTTTCCTACTTTTTTATGTAAACCTAAAATAACAGGGCGGTTATATTTTGTTGTCAAATATTCACCGAGCATTTTTGTTAATTCTTTCAAGTCTTCGTCTGAAAGATTGTTAGGTACAGATATTTCTCCGTAAGCAAACAATCTTTGCCTGTTCTGTTTGTTATTTGATTCATAGACATCTTTAATCAGTCTTTCAATACGTTTATTGACCGCTTCTCTTTCATTATTGTAATAACATTTTTCGTTAGCAAAAACATCTGCGTATATAACTTCTGTTCCATCATCATGTTTTTGATGGTAATTCTTCTTATTATTTTCGTCGTGCAGTTCCATATCTACATCATAGGATAATTCGTCTGCTGGTGATACGTATCTGGTTTTTGTACCGCAAGTGCGATGTTTCACTTTTACTCGATGCAATACTTCTGTTGGCATTAACGTTGTCTCCTTTCTGCGTTACCGCATTATTTGGGTTTTCCCTGGGCCGCAGGCCTAGCGCGATAAGGCACCCCCTTTGGGGGTGCGTATCCGCGCAGGACGGTTCTCAACCGGCCCAATTTTCTCTGATTAAATTGTATCATGGAATTAAAAACCCCCGACCACCAATTTTGAGCGAATCACTAGAATTTTCTTTTTGTGAAATAGTCTGAATTTATGAAAATAAGTGGTCGGGGTCTTTTGTTTCTGTGTTATATTATAAATGAAATAATAATTATATTATTTATTTAAAGAAAGGCGGTTATCTTTATGACAAATGACAAAGCTGTTAAAAAAACACCATTAGAAATTGCACAAGAAAAATTGAGGAAAAATCAAGCAAATGAATTAAAATTAAAGAAAGCACAAGAAAAGCAGGAAAAGAGAAAACAGGAACTTCAGGCGGCTAATGAAAAAACAAAGGCATTGAAAAAGAAAATTGCTAGGTCGGACAGCAAGATTGACATTATTAAAAAATTAGCGAAAATTAAAACCGAACCGTCGAGACAACGCTCTCACGAAGCTACTACCGGTTTCTTTAATATTTTGGACCGGTTTAACAATAGCAAGAACGAAAACGATTTTTCCAACAACTATAATTTTATACACGATACAAAAAAAGTTCGTGAAGCGGTAGAAGCAGCAATAACCTATGACAAAGACAAGGACACGTTAATTATTAGCGGTTCTGTCCTGCGTGAAAAGATTAATGAACAGAAACATGCTATTGATGAAATATTAAAAGCAGCTGCAGTTCAGCTTGGCCTGAATTGGGAAAAAGTGCTTAATGGCGAAGATACGATTCCTACGAATTTAGTTAAAAACGAAACCGAAAATACCTCGGCTTAAGATGCATATTAGAATTCGTAGATTATAAAACTTTCGCAGCCAGGATTTTTAAACCCTGACTGCGGTTTTATTCATAAATATGATGTTCAATTTACTGGTAGCCAAATTAATATTGACAAATAAAATGCTGGTGCTATAATAACATACGTGTTCCGTGTATCGTCTTTCTTTCGTTCAGCGAACAGGGAGCACTAATAAATCGATTCAGGGGAACTGTCCCCAAAAAATCCCGGAATCTCCTCCGGGATTTTTTCTTTATAAATATGCGCCAGTGCATGTAGAATCTTGTAGAAGGAGGTACCACAATTGAAGAAAAATCCGACAGTTCTTCTGCTTACCAGCCGTAATATTGATTTCGATGATTGCGAGTTTGAAGTTTCCGGCATTTCGTATTACTATATTATTCCCGCCGGCAAACTGAAAGAACAACAGATCGAATTCAAAAATGAAGTCGCCGACGACGAACTATTACTTATAATCTTTTTTAAGGATGGATCGTATAAAGTCTTCTCATTGGTCAGATATAACATGAGTTTCTTATACTAAAAGCAAAAAGGATGCTGAGCAATAATCGTTCAGCATCCTTTGTTTTTTATGTCCTGGTATTTACTCTTTTTCGCAGCTTTCCATCGTAGTATTAATGTGATAAATTGGGGTTTACTTCACCAGCCACTACTTGGGTTTAACTCTTTCCTACAGACTTTTTATACAAAACAAAAAAGATTTTTTTGTTTCGCACCTGCCGAGCAGTCTTCTAAAGAATTGTATAAAACGTAAAAGTATGTTTTCCCCGCTCTTTGGATTTATACATGGCTTCGTCGCCTTTGCTCAGCAACG
>ONVC01000082.1 GCA_900321205.1 uncultured Acinetobacter sp.
CTTTCGGCATTAGAGAAAGAACGCCCTTTTATCCAAAGTATTGTAAACAAAAGAATTGTTATGGATATTATTGTTAAAATACCGACTTTTAAAGCAGGTGAAATTTTCATTATTACATTCCTCATTAATTCATTTTCATTGGTCCGTCAAGCGTAGCTTCTACGAATTGACGCGTGTACGGTGTTTCTTCCCTGCAAAGTTCATCGGGAGAACCTTCAAAAACCGCATGTCCATTATACAACATCAGTACCGAATCCGCAGTCCTACGAATAGTTGACATTTGGTGAGTGACTACGATAGATGCGGCATGAGTTTCGTTTTTAAGCCTTACAATATAGTCTTCAATAAGAGTAGAAGATATCGGGTCTAATCCGGCTGTAGGCTCATCATATAAAATTATCTTCGGCTCGGTAACAATAGCACGTGCAAAACTTACACGCTTCTGCATCCCTCCGGAAAGTTCTGACGGAAATTTTTCCTCAATACCGGAAAGCCCCACAAGTTCCAGTTTTTCTGCAACTATTTTTTCAAGTTCTTTTTTGGTATATTTACCACGTAAGTCTTTCCTTTCCTGCAAAGCGAAAGATATGTTATCAAAAACATTTAGCGAATCAAAAAGAGCAGAATACTGGAAAACCATCGCAACATCACCGCCGGTTGTAATGATTTCACCTGAATCTTTTTCAACCAACCCGCTTATAAGTTTTAATACGGTACTTTTTCCCGAACCGCTAAAACCAACAATAGAAAGAATTTTTCCGTCATCAACGTTAAAAGATATATTATCAAGTATTATCTTTTTTCCAAATGTTTTAACTAAATTTTTTACCTGTATTCCCATTTTTTCTCCGGTACTTTTGAGTTTATAATAAATTTTTAGTTTTAATTAATAAAAGCATGCCGCCGCAAAAATCAAATCCACAATAACGATTGCAACAAATGACCAGACCACAGCTTTTGTTGTGGCAAAACCTACACCTTTTGCACCATCTTTTGCACGCATTCCCCAGGAACAGCTTATCAGTGTAATTACAAAACCGAAAGCAAACGATTTCATAATGCATACCTGCAAGTCATGCATATTAAGCCCGAACCATACGGAATCAAAATATGCCTTAAAAGTCAAACCTGAAACCAGGTTAGAAGCAACAGCACCACCGGCTATTCCGACAAGCGAGGATATGATTACAACAACCGGCATCATCAGAGTTCCTGCTATAACTCTCGGCGTAAAAAGATAGTGAACAGGATTAACTTTTAAAACTTTTATAGCGTCAATTTGTTCTGTAACCTTCATTGTAGCAAGTTCTGATGCCATCGAAGAACCTATCATTGATATAATTGCAAACCCTGCCATAATAACAGCTTCTTCTCTTACCATAAGTATTGCAATCAGCATACCTACATAATTCCCGCCGCCTTGTTTTACCATCTCACCTGCAACCTGCATTGCGACAATAATTGAAGTCATACCAACAATAGACAATGTAATAGGCAGAGATGTAAAACCAAAACGATAACACTGATACATAAGTTCTTTAAACGTAGTCGGTTTATTTTTAAGTCCTTTCAGGAACTCTATACCATACATAACAATATCACCGAGAGTCGAGACAAGAGTTTCAGTTGTCTGAGCAAGCCCTCTGAGGAGTTTATATGTGTACGTTGCTTTGTAATATATTTTCAAAAAAGCCCCCAAAAGTTAACCGTTTACAAAAACCGATTATATTTATTATACCAAACAAATCAAAATTTGTTAAATTATAAAAGAAGCGCGGACTGAATAAGACCACGCTTCTTTAAATACTTTATACAAACCGTTATTTTTGACCGTAACGTTTTTTAAATCTTTCAACACGTCCTTCAGAGTCAAGAATTTTCTGCTGACCTGTATAGAACGGGTGACAGTTTGAACAAATTTCAACCGTAAGATTATCAACGACTGAACCTGTTTCGATTTCGTTACCGCATACACATTTTATAACAGTTTTTTTATAATCTGGGTGTATACCGTCTTTCATTTTAACCTTCTTTCTTCAAGATTCCAAACTTGATTATATATTTCGACCTTAACCTATTCTATATTGCTGAAAAAAAAATTACAAGTATCGGAGTAAATACGCTTACCTAATATATTTCCGTCTACTATAATTTTTTAATTTCAGTAAGAGTCGGATCAAGAAGTCTGCGTCCGATATTTTCAAAATTTATTGAATACAAGGTTTTTGTACCATACTTAATCATTTTTTCTACAATACCATTTCCGTATTTAGCGTGCACAACGGAATCACCCTGCTGAATAGAATCGCTTATGACCATATCTTCCTGCGGAATATCAGCGTCATATACCGGTACTATAGGTGTATTCGAATCTCTTTTTTCAAGAATTTCAGGTTCGGAAAGAGCAGGTTGTTTTTCAGGAATAATACTTTCCGAAGGCTGTTCAAGAATATCACCCGTGTATTCTTCCAAAAGAACTTCATCTTCGCTTCCGCTGTTGAGTTCATCAATCAAGTCTAAGTCAGAATCAGATATGTTGTCCAACTCATCGGGTTCTTTCATTGTTGTATAAACTTTATCAACATCCTCAACAATACGTTTATCAACTTCTTCATCAATATTAATATTTTCTTCTTCATCTGAGATATCAATAATAATATCGTTATCATCAGCTACATCAGGGTTAAGCTCAGTAAACTCTTCCGTATCATTTATAATTTCTTCTTCTGCTGAAAAATCTTCTAAATCTTTGATTTCAACAGTATCTTCCGTAATGTCAGCGTCTGAACTAAGTTCTTCTAAATCGTCCTGAATCTCTGTTATCTCATCATAATTATCCAAAACGACTTCTTCAGTATCAACCAGCTTAATTTCCTCTGGCTCTTCTTTCAAAGATTCCTCTTCAGGCAATAAAAGTTCCTGCTCCAAGTCATCAATTTGCTGTATATCGCCATCTAAAGCAGGTTGTTCGGGAATTTCTTCAAGTATTTCCGAATCTTGCGAAAGCGGAAACTCCTCGGGAGCGTCTTCGGGTTCAGTAATAATCTCTTCTGAATTATTAAGTTCAACAACTTCTTCCTGGTTATCGAGGTCTATATCAGAAGGAATCTCCTCATATTCAGGCTCTATTACATCTTCAACTGCCGGCAAATCCTCAGCAGTTTCTTCAATAATTTCATCTTCATCATCAAGAACATCATCGCTATCATCTTCTTCAAGTTCATCTTCTTCAAAAAGGTCGATATTTTGTATGTCTTCTGCTTCCTCTGATATTGAATCAATTATTTCTTCTGATTTTTGTTCTATATTTGCAAAAATTTCTTCCTGAGTCGGCTGCTCTATCTCAGGAGTCAGGTCTTCTTCCCGAGTTATTTCTTCTTCCTGAGTTATTTCATCTTCTTGTGTAATATCATTTTCAACAGTTACACCGTTTTCGGAAGTTATATCGTCGTCAGGGATTATATCATTGTTATCCGGTTGTTCTACGTCTTCTTCAAGCTGAACGCTGTATTCTTCTGACTGAACCTCCGGCTGTTCCTGTTTTAACTCCACAACCTCATTAATTTCCTGTGCCTTTGAAATTACAGGAATGTAATTTATGCCTTCACCGGTTATCAGATATGTATTTTCCTGCATTGATGACAGGAATGAGTTATATACGCGGAATACTGATTTATTCTCAGGTGTAGGTTCAATTATGAAGTTGTCAAACATTACTTTTATGTCATTCAGATATCTGTATTTGGAATGAACTATAAGCGTTGACGAAATATCTGATTCTTTTATAATCATTTTCAGATTATGTTTTGAAACAATATTTGATGTTTCAAACAAAACCTGAGTTTTTTCAGGCTTTAAGACAGAATAAATGTATTCAATATAATAATTCTGAAAACCTGTATCAACAGAGGAAATATCAATAACAGGATTTATTGACTCAATTATTTTGCTTATACTGTCAGCCTCAGCTTTTGTTTCTGCAAAATATCCGAGTTTACTTAAGAAAGATAATTTGTTTTTCAGCACAAACAATTTGAAAATATGCTGTTTATCCACTATGTCATCTATGATTGATTTTAATACGTTAAACGGAACAAACGGAACTGAATCAAAGTATTCGCCCAGGTCTTTGAATACATCAGCTATCATTTGTCTGCTGTCTTCCGTTGCTTCATTAATACAACATTTATATAAGGATTGAAGCGTTATTTTATTCAGAGGAAGTTTAAAATCTTTTCCTGCAAGGAATTTTGGTAATTTTACAACCTTATTTGTATCTATGATTACAGTATTTACGCCCAGATTATCAAACTGTTTTGTCAGATTTGACAGGAGCAGATTGTTCATATTTACATCATCAACACTAATAAGCATTTTTTTGTTAAATGCAGAAGAATCAATGACAATGTTGCACGAATCGTCAAGCGTTTTTCCAAGGATGAGCGGATTAGAAACATTTATCGAATTTCTGAGAATATCCATTGTAAATGTCGTAACTTCCGAATCAACTGACGGCTCTGTATTATCGTAGTTAAATAACTGTTCATCACGCATAATAAACAGTATTTTGGCGAATGCTATATAAACATTGTTAATTTTTTTGAGACTGCTTATCTGGGCAATATAGTCTTTCTCCATGCCTGCTGCACGTATGAATGAAGACAGGTAAACGCTTTCATCAGCCTCTAATTTTATAAAACCATCTCTTACTTCTATAATCTTCATCAGATATCCTCATAGCTATATTATCATGAACATGCCTTATTTTTTACATTGATTAACATCAAAATTTACAATTTGAAAAAATTAAGAGAATTTGATTTTTGTGATAAAATCGTCTTATGAGAGAATTTATTTTACAAAACGGAATTAAAGCTTGCGTAAAGCAAAACAAAAACACACCAAGGGTTGCCCTGACATTGAACATTTCTATTAACGAAGAAGAAAAGTTTGCCGGAGAATATTCAATGATGAACCGCCTTTTGCTGAAAGGTACAACAAATTATTCTTCCGAGGAGCTGGCAACAATACTTGATGAAAACGCTATAGAACTATACACGGAGATGAAATCCGATTATCTGCGTTTTAAATTTACCTGTCTTAATGAAGACTTTGAAAAGGCTATGTCTTTTTTGAGCGATATTATACTGAACTCAACATTTGAAGAGTTTGATAAAGAAATCGGAAAATTCAAAGGCGAACTTTTGGCTGAACTTGATTCGGCAAAAATAAAAATTTCTGATTTATTTACAAAAACAATATATAAAAATCACTATTACGGACACAGTTATACAACTATTTTGGAAGAAATTGACAAAATAAAAAAAGAAGATGTAATAAACTCTTTCAGAAAGATACTTGAAACAGGGAAAAAATCTGTTGTTCTTGTTGGTGACGTGGAAGAAAACGGACTTTTGGAGAAGTATCTGGGAATGTTACCGCGTTCATCAGAAAACACTTCTGAGATTTCAGTTCCAAATCCGTTAACAAAAGAGTACGCTGAGATTATTAAGAGTGATGCTAATCAGGCACAAATACTTCAGGGCTGGCACGTTGGAACAATTGAAGAAAAAGAATACCCGACTCTAATGCTTCTGAACACAATACTGGGTTCTAGCGGACTGAGTTCAAGGCTTTTCCTTGAACTTCGCGAGAAAAAAGGACTTGCTTATACTGTAAGAAGTTGTTTTGACGCTTATAAAGATTGCGGCTGCCTTTGGGTTTATATAGGTACAAACCCTGTTAATATTCAAACGGCAGTTGACGGTTTTAAAACAGAAATTGAAAAAATGAAAAATAATCTTGTATCAGAAGAAGAACTTCTTGGCGGAAAAAATAATATTCTTGGAAAACGTCAGTTT
>ONVC01000024.1 GCA_900321205.1 uncultured Acinetobacter sp.
AAATCATGGAGTACAACAATCGGTGAGTTTGTTCTCACGTCCAGCGCTATACCCATTACTTTCATTTCTATCATTTGTCTCTTCCCCTTATTTTAGTATTATACCATAAAATCACTTTCCGTGCTATAATCAAGCTGTATGAGAATTAATTTGATTTTTAACAAATATATTCCTGATTACAGGCAGGCTCTTGAAAAAATAGAACAGGCTCTGTTATCTTACAATGTTGATTTTCAGACCTTTGATTTAGAGAAAATGGAATATTTTGGTGACATGACGTTTGTAATCGGTGGTGACGGAACACTTCTGAGAGCAGCAAGATTTTATGCAAAAGAAAACATCCCTGTTTTGGGTATAAACGTAGGACGTCTCGGATTCCTTGCTCAGGCAGGAGTTGATGAAATTAACTGTGTAATAGAAGCTGTTCTTGCCGGAAGATACTGTACGGAAGAAAGAATAATGCTTCAGTCCGGCGAGTATGTTGCTTTGAATGATTTTGTAATTAAAGGTTGTAATCCGAGCAGAACTTCAAAATTTTTCCTGGAAATTAACGGAAAATTTGTATGTGACTATATTGCAGATGGGTTAATTATTTCCACTCCGACCGGTTCAACAGCTTACGGGCTTTCAGCAGGCGGTCCTGTTTTACATCCTGAACTTGATGCAATTGTTATAGTTCCTGTTTGTCCGCATACCTTGAATGCAAGACCTCTTGTTGTTCCATCGGGAGAATATATTACGGTTAAAACAAGCGATGAACTTCTCTCTGTTTCTATTGACGGTTTTGTTACTACAAAATGTGTTGAAAAAACATCTGTAAAACTGGCATCTGATAAAGCAAAACTTGTATTTTTAAAGAATAATAATTTTTATTCGGTTTTAAGAAATAAACTCCACTGGGGAGTATCTCCCGAAGCGTAGGGGAAAGAATGTTTTAATTAAGTATTAAAAACGCAGAATGACGGATTACATTCCGTCATTCTGCTGTTATTTATTTTATACAAATTGTCGTTTATTTTGCAGTATCTTCAGCAGCTTTTTTAACGTCTTCTGCTGCTTTCTCTGCACCTTCTTTGACTTCGTCTTTTGCATCTTCAGCAGCATTTTTAAACGGTTTAAAAAGTTCTTTTATTTTGTTGTAAAAATCTCTGCCGATACGGTTCAAGCCAAAGAACTTACCTGCATTTTCATCGGCTATTTTTTCTACCTCTGCCATAGCTTTTTTAGCTTCTTCGTATTTAGCAATTGCATCGTTAGCACTTTTCTTACCCCAGGCGTGTCCTCCCCAAAGAGCTAATCCGGCAATTACTGCTGTTGTCAAAAGTGTTGCACCCATTCTTGATTTAGATGCCATTTTCATTTGTTCTGCATTTTCATCATAAACTTCCGGCTGCATGCTGTAATCTTCCGCATAATTTTCTGCCGGATATTGTGACGGTTGATACTGTGCGTAATCTGCGGCTCCAATATTTTGTACTTCAGGCATATTTTAACCTTCTTTCTTTTATTATCTACACTTTTTATATCTCCATTAAAACAGATGAAGATTTGAAATTGCCTTAGGTTATCTAATTGTTACAAAAACGTTACAATTAATCGTATTACACTATACTCTTGTCTTATATTTGCCTTCTTTTGCACGTTTTTTACGGCGCATTAAATCAACAAAGGCTTCAAGACGAGTAATGTATCCGGCTCTACCTGTTTGTTCATCCATTATTAGAGGTAAAATAGGGATTTCATGTTCCGTTCTTATTGTCGGGAATATGTTTTGTGACATAATTTCAGGCATGCAGGTAAACGGTGAAATATGAATAATACCGTCTTTTCCTTTTTTATCAGCAAAAACTACGTCTGAAACACATTCTAAAGCATCACCGCCTATATCTCGCATCAGATAAGGTTTAGCCATACGTTCAGCTCTTTGTAAGTGAGTTTCTTTATTTTGGAATGCTTTCGGAATGATTGCATCTTTTAAGAAACTTCCGACAGTCAGACTTCTTCTTGTCTGGACACCCATTCTGCCGAGTTCCCGTTCAATATTCTGGTTTGAAAATTCATCGTTTACAAGGAAAATTTCTCCTGTTAAATCAAC
Organism: uncultured Acinetobacter sp.; assembly: GCA_900321205.1. Lineage (GTDB taxonomy): Bacteria > Cyanobacteriota > Vampirovibrionia > Gastranaerophilales > Gastranaerophilaceae > CAG-196. The sequence goes on from ONVC01000024.1 coordinate 2,096, forward strand.
GTGTAAAACTTCTTTGTTTTCATCAATCTCGGTTTTTTCGATTTCTTTAAGAGCTAATTCGTAAGCTTTGCCCAAATCGTGTGTTGAATCTGCTTTATCAATCAATTTGAGAGCCTTTTTATAGTTTTTTTCAGCATCTCCGAGATGAATTTCTCTTGCTCTGTAATATGAAAGTGCTCTGTCCAAATCGTCAATTGCAAAAATTTTTCTTATGGTTATGTTAATTGCTCTCAAAATAAGAATCGGGTCATTTTTCCCTGAGATTTCCTTAAGAAAACTGTATAATCCCTTAATACCGTCATACAATGAAAGCTCGATATAGTTTGCATTGTATCCTAAATCTTTGAGTGTTGTGTAAATATTGTTTCCGTATTCACCAAGCCTGCAAATACCCGGAGAGGTAATCATTGCAACATAATCAGCTCCGCCTTCAATTGCTTCAATAAAATTGCCGAGAATAAGTTTATAAGGCAGACAAATTGCTTCCGGTGAGTTTTTTGTCCCGTATGAAAGAGTTTTTTTACTTGTGTACGGAGGAACGAACGGTTCAACACCTATTTTCCTCAGTCCGGCTGCCCAAGCGATTGATATTGTTCCCATATGAGGAAACGCGACTTTAATTTTTTTGTTTTTTTCTCGTTTTATTGCCATTTATATTACCCCCGTCAAATAAAATTATACTCCAAACATATTTTGAAGTATAATATATATGAAAGAGGGATATTATGGGGAGAATAATCCAGCTATCAAAAAATGTAATAAACCAGATTGCAGCAGGCGAGGTTATTGAACGCCCAAGTTCTGTTGTAAAGGAACTTACAGAAAACTCTGTTGATGCAGGCGCAACAAGAATCAGTATCGAAATAGAAAACGAATGCAGAAATATCCGTGTTGCTGATAACGGTTCCGGTATTCATCCTGATGATATATTGCTTGCTTTTTCAAAGCATGCAACGAGCAAAATCAGAACCGGCGAAGATTTGTATAATGTTACAACGATGGGGTTCAGAGGAGAGGCTCTTGCAAGTATCATTTCAATCTCAAAATTAACTTGTATAACACGAACGACAGAGTTTGATTACGGTACAAAAGTTGAGTGTGAAAACTCCGAAGTCAAGCATTCAAAAACAGGCTCGGCTGTCGGTACGATTATGGAAATAAAAGATTTGTTTTATAATCTTCCGGCAAGACTTAAGTTTTTAAAATCAGAAAAAACAGAGTTTGCTTATATCTCGGAACTGGTTCAGTCTCTTGCTCTTATACACAATGACATTGCTTTTGAACTGAAAAATAACGGTAAAATTACACTTAAAACTACAGGACAGGGAAATCTTGCACAGACCTTGAAAGAACTTTTCGGTGAAGATGTAAATAAAAACTTCAGAGAAGTTCTAAAAACGGATAAAGTTTCAAATCTTAAATTATCCGGATATGTCAGTACCCCTGATTATACCAGGTCGAGTAAAAAAGATTATTATCTTTATGTAAACTCCCGTATTGTTAAATGTCCTGTTTTCCAGAAAGCAGTTGATACGGCATACAAAAATCTTATAGGAAGCAGATATCCGTTTATTGTTCTTAATCTTGAACTCCCGCCCGAAGATGTTGACGTTAATGTTCACCCTTCAAAAAAAGAAGTTCGGTACAAGAACACTAACCAGATTTTTAATTTTATTTATTCAGCAGTTAACGGAGCGCTGAGTAATCTGAAACAGGAACTTCCGTCAGATATTCCTTATGTGAGACCGGTTATTACTTTGCGAGAAGAAGTTAAACAAGATAATCAACAGGATGACGATGATGTTTTTGTTCCGTCAGGCGCAACCATAGGCTCAATTTTTGAGCGGAAAGAAACCGCTGAGGTGAAACCAAATGTCATAGAATTTAATAAGCCGTCTGATTTTGTGCAGTCAAGTTTTATTCAGGAAACACCGAAGGCGGAAGAGGATGTAATAATAGGTCAGTACAAAAAAACATATATTCTTATAGAGCGGGAAGAAGGGCTGGAAATAGTTGATCAGCATATAGCAGAGGAAAGGTATATTTATGAACAGCTGAAAAAATCAAAAAATATTGACTGCCAGCTTTTGTTTATATCCGATGTAATAGAGGTTTCTCCAAGTGATAAAGAACTTCTTGAAACAAATAAAGATAAACTGCTGAAATTCGGTTATGATATAGATTTTATGTCTGACCATGAAGTTATATTCAGAAAAGTGCCGCAGATTCTGTCAAAAGTTTCCCCAAAGGAAATCCTTGCAGATATTTTGGAACATATTTCCGGCGATATTGATAATATAGAGGAGCAAATACTGATTACGACTTCCTGCAAGGCTGCTGTAAAAGCAAATACATATCTTAATCAGTTCCAAATGCAGGAGATTATAAGGAATTGGAGGACTTGTGAAAAACCTTTTACCTGTCCTCATGGCCGTCCGATATCCAAAATCCTTGAACATAAAGATATTGCAAAATTTTTCCAGAGAACAAAGTGATATAAATTTATTTTAATGATACAATTATAATGCCGGTGGAGAGGTGTCCGAGTGGTTGAAGGTGGCGATCTCGAAAGTCGCTGTAGGGGAAACTCTATCAAGGGTTCGAATCCCTTCCTCTCCGCCATTTTATTAAAGCCAGACTTAAATAAAATTAATAGTTATTGTCAAACTATAATGTATCGTGCCATTTGCGTATTTTTCGACAGATCGGAAATTTAGCCTAAAACTCGCTCGTTATAGGCATCTCGCTCTGGTCGGAAGTAGTAGGGTAGACTTTAGTCTACCGATATTGCAATATTCATTCCAAATCCATATTCAAAATATCATTTTTATTATCAAAATTACACCAATCTTCTCGATAAAATCCTTGTTTTACAAATTTTTTAAAAGAAGAAAATTCCCAATCTTTTGGTGAAATATTTAAATGTTTTACGGAATTGTAATGAATATAATCCAAATGCTTATTAAAATCATTTTCATCTCTAATAATATGGTCATAGTATTTACGTTGCCAAATTCCCTTTTCTCGTCTGCATAATTGAGCTTCTGTTTGATTCATATTCTTTGGCATTAACTTTGAAAAATTTGATTTGAAAGATGATATTATTTTAGAATAGTCAGAAGCTTTGTCCGTTTGAATTAAAATATGGAAATGGTCTGGTAAAACAATACCTGCTACGATTTTATAATCGTACTTAACTTCTTTTAATGAATATCTTAGCAATTCAATATTTTCTACTAATATTGGTTGTCTATTATATGTAACAATTGTAATGAAAACAATATTTTTATTTTGATAATATCGCTTAAAATTTGACATATTAATATAATAAAATTTTGGTAGACTAAAGTCTACCCTACTTTTAAAAATCATCAAATTCTGTGTTCTTTCTTCTCAAACCTGCTGTTATTTTACAATAACATTGAAATTTTAATAAATATCTTGCAAATCAGGTTGTTTTTTGTACAATAAAATTAGAGATTTATTTTGAGAAGGCAGACTTACAGATGCTGAAATTAAACTGCAAATACGCAGATTACCGAATAATCGGAGAAGAACACGGGCTTAAACTTGATGAAGAGTTTAATAATTATTCCGAAAAAATTGCTGAAATAATAAGAAATCTTAACCAGCGTAAAGATAAGCCAAACGAATGGCTGCAATGGATGAATTTGGGTTACAATGAAGAAACTGCCTGGTATGTTAAAGAATTTGCCTCCCTTGTTGAGGGAAGGTTTGAAAATGTTCTTATTCTCGGTATAGGAGGCTCTGCACTAGGAGCACTTGCTCTTACAGAAGCACTTTTGAAACCATACTGGAATTTTTTAACACCTGAACAAAGAAATAATTTTCCGAGGATTTTCTTCCTTGATAACATAGACCCTGATTCGATTAATGGTTTATTAGACGTATTAGACCTGAAAAAAACATTAGTGAATGTTATCACAAAATCAGGTGATACGGCTGAAACAATGTCACAGTTTATGGTTATTAAAGACCTTATGGAAAAAGCCCTTGGTGCTGATTACAGAAAAAATATCATAGCGACAACTGATAAAAAAATGGGCATATTGCGTCAGCTTGCAGACCAGGAAGGATATAAAATTTTCTATGTTCCTGATGATATCGGCGGAAGATTTTCTGTATTTTCATCCGTCGGTCTGGTTCCGTTTGCTCTAGTTGGGCTGAACATTGATAAAATGATAAACGGTATTAAAGATATTGATTTGGCACTTAAAAATACCGATATACACCAGAATATTGCTGCACAATTTGCTCTTATTCATTATCTTATGGATACTAAAAAAGGAAAAAATATAACAGTTTTGATGCCGTATTCATCAAGACTTAAATATATTCCTGACTGGTACGTTCAGCTGATTGCAGAGTCTTTGGGCAAAGCGGTAAACAAAAACGGAGAAAACGTTAATGCAGGTTTAACTCCTGTTAAAGCTCTCGGTGCAAGTGACCAGCATACTAAATTACAGTTATTTAATGAAGGTCCTAATGACAAAGTAATAACTTTCATACGTGTCGGAGAATTTGATACAAATCTTGAAATTCCGAGGATATTTGAATATACAGGAATAGGGTACTTAGGCGGAAAGACAATAAATGATTTGATGAATGCTGAAGCTGATTCTACAATGGTATCTTTGTCTGATAATCAAAGACCGGTGCTTACACTTTCAATTGATAAAATTGATGAGTATAATATGGCACAGCTTATTTATATGCTTGAAGTACAGACGGCTATTGCAGGCGAGTTATATAATATTAATACTTTTGACCAACCCGGAGTTGAGCAGGTTAAAAACTATATGTACGCACTTATGGGACGTGCAGGGTTTGACGGCTCGGCAGAATACTTGCATGAAAAGCTAAATGCTGAAATAACTATGTAATATTTCCCTTATGCCGTTGATTATTGTATAATGTGAACAAAAGGATATATGGTTCGTTTTAAAAATGTAAAGGGTATAAGAGCGTTTTGAGCGATATGTATAAAAAATTATTGACAGCTGCTGTAACCGGAGTTTTAATTTTTTCGGTAAATGTTTATGCTGCCGATAATACCGCTCAGCCTCCCAAAAAATCCGTTTTAAGCAAATTAAAGTTTTGGAATATCTCAAAGACCAAAAAGATTAAGAAAGCAAAAGTTACAGAAATTGTATTGCCCCCGGTTCAGGAAAAGCCAACCGTTCCTTTGAGTCAGCTTACTGTTATGACGATTGATGACTGTGTTCAGTATGCACTGGAACACAATCCTAATCTTAAAGTTTCAGAGGAAAGGATAGAAGCTGCAAGAGCAGGAATCGGTAAGGCAAGAGCAAATTATGCTCCGAAATTCTCAGTCGGTTTTAATCTGTATCACAAAAATAATCAGGCAACTCAGGTCGTTCATTCTACTGATAATTCTTTGGGTGTAACGGCTAAGGTATCAGAAACTATTTGGGATTTTGGCAGAACGACTGCAAAAATTAAGATGGCAAAATATGATACCCAGGCTGCCGAATACGACCATGGTTATGAAACATTAGAGGTAATTTATCTTGTAAGAACAAATTATTATAAAGTTCTTTCCGCTCTTGCAGATTTGAATATTTTTGAGCAGAATGTACGTATTCAGACATTGAACTACGAAAGAACAAAAGCAATGTTTGATGAGGGGTTAAAATCCAAAATTGATGTAGTAAATGCTGAGGTTAATTTGTCTGAAGCAAAGATTAAGCTTGTCGAGGGGCAAAAAGCTTTGCTTAATACTCTGATTGACTTACAGGATTCTATGTTCTATCAGGAAAAGAAACCGTTTGTTGTAACTAATACAGAGAACTTTAACTTCCTGAAAGCAGATTATAAAAAGAAAATTGAAGAATCAAATGATACAAAAGTTCCTGCACCGGTTATGAAAAAAAACGTTGACGGGCTTGTCTTAATATCATCAGGGATAGAACACAATGATATTATACAGGATTACAAACTCACTCCTCTGAAGCTCACAAAACAGCAGGCTGTCGATAAGGCATTGGAACTTCGTCCTGATTTTTTATCGGACAAAATGCTTGTTAAAGTTCAGGAAGAATCTTTAAAAGCTATTAAAAGGCAGTACGCACCTTCCGTAAGTGCTGATTTGTCATGGAGTTACACTAAGAATGAACATTCTTACTCAAGTCCTTTGCAGGTTGGTGCAGGTATTGATTTAGGTTCGGTTAATCCCTACGGAATCCATTATCAGATAAAAGAGGGTGAAAATCTGCTAAACATTGCAAAACACAATGTCAATATATCTAAGTCAACCATCTATTGGGACGTTCAGGATAATTATATAAATATGCGTATGATGGAAAGAAAAATTCCGCTTATGAATACCAAAGTCAAAGCTACGCTTGAAAACTTTGAGCTTGCAGACGGAAGATACAGCGTAGGTCTTAATAATTATGTTGAACTTCAGGATGCGCTTAAAAACTATAACCAGGCACAGCTGAATTTTGTGGAAAGTGTTTTGAATTATAATATTGCACGTGAAGCGTTACTCAGATCAATGGGTATGGGACTTGATAAAGACGGGCATCTTATGACGGAACTATAATTTGAATAAATATGGTTTAAAAAGCTTACAAATAAGGGAAATAAAATGAAAAAAAGATACATAGTTTTAACAGTTGTAGTAATTGCAGCAATAATTTTTCTGTTTTCATTACTGGGTAACAGTTCGTCTAAATATGTAACTAAGGAAATTACAAAAGGAAATATTACTGAGTATGTTGAAGCATCGGGTACAATAAAGCCGATTAATACAATTGCGGTCGGTACTCAGGTTTCAGGTACGGTTGCGGCAATCTATGTAGACTATAACTCTCAGGTTAAAAAAGGTCAGCTTCTCGCTGAACTTGATCCCAGTTTGTTTCAGTCAAATGTTGACCAGTCAACTGCAAAACTCAACAATGCTCAGGCTGCTTATTCAAAAGCTATGGCAAACTTAGAATACAAAAAAAATAATTACAAAAGGTATGAGCATCTATACGCAAAAAACTATGTATCCCGAGATGACGTAGAGCTTGCACGCTCAAATTATCTGACCGCTCAGGCAGATGTTGCCGCAGCAAGAGCGGAAATGAATGCTTCAAGAGCGACATTGAATAATAACCTCACAAATTTAGGGTACTCAAAAATTACATCACCGGTTGACGGTACTGTTATATCAAGGGCAGTTGACGTAGGACAAACCGTTGCGGCAAGTTTTAATACCCCGACTTTGTTTGAGGTTGCTGAGGATTTAACAAAAATGCAGATTGAAACAAGCGTTTCCGAAGCCGATATCGGTAAAATAAAAGTCGGGCAGGAAGCTGAATATACACTTGACGGATATCCGAATAAAACTTTTAAAGGCAACGTTACGCAAGTTCGACTCGCATCAACAACGACAAATAATGTTGTAACTTATACTGTTATTATCTCCGTTGATAATACTGATGGTTTTGCGATACCCGGCATGAGTGCAAACGTTTCTGTTATTACGGGGCAGGTTAAAGACGTACTGGTTGCAGATAACAAGGCTCTTAAATTTTCTCCTGCCGATAACAAACAAAAATTTGACACTCACGGGGTCTGGATTCTCAAAGGTAATGAACCTGTAAGAGTTGATGTTGAACTCGGACTTTCTGATGACAGTAAAACTCAGATTATATCAGATAAAATCCATGAAAAAGACAGGGTTATTATAAGTTCTACTGAGAAAAGCAGGAAAAAACAGGCACAAGGTATGCGAAGACCGTTCTGATAAGGTAAATAAATGACACTGATAGATGTACGACATGCAGTAAAAACATATCAAATGGGAGACGAAACCTTCTATGCAATGAATGATATTTCGTTCAGCATTCAAGAAGGTGAGTTTGTTGCGATTATGGGAACCTCAGGCTCCGGAAAATCTACCTGCATGAATATGCTCGGAACTCTCGACAGACCGACAAGCGGTGAATATTATCTTGACGGTGTTGACGTTTTGTCGCTTAACTCAGACCAGTTATCAGATATCAGAAATAATAAAATCGGATTTGTGTTCCAGGGGTTTAATCTTATATCAAGGACATCTGCTATCGATAATGTAAAAATGCCGATGATTTACAAGGGGTTACCCGAAGAAGAAAGGCTTAAACGTGCCAGATATGCATTGAAAATTGTAGGTTTAGAAAATAAAGAAAATAATATGCCTTCTCAGATGTCAGGAGGTCAGCAACAGAGGGTTGCAATTGCCCGTGCGATAGTTAATGATGCACCGCTTATCCTGGCAGATGAGCCTACCGGTAATTTGGATACAAAAACAAGTATTGATGTCATGGAGTTTTTTGTTAATCTTAATGAAAAACTCGGGAAAACAGTCGTTCTTGTTACTCACGAACCTGATATAGCGCAGTACACAAAACGCATTATCAAATTTAAAGACGGACAAATTGTTTCTGATTTGCCAAAAGAGGAATGGCTGAAACAGAGGAACAGAGAAACATGATAGATTTTAAATCAACGTTAAAAATAGCTTTAAAATCACTTGAAGTTAACAAAATGCGTTCGGCACTGACTTCACTGGGTATTATTATAGGTGTAGGCGCAGTAATTGTTATGCTGGCTTTGGGCTCGGGAGCTAATATGCAGGTTCAGTCAAATATTGAATCTATGGGGTCAAATGTTCTGACAATTCGTTCCGCAAGCGCAAAAACGGGCGGAGTATCTATGGGAATGGGTTCAAAACCGACTTTAAGCGTAAAAGATGCGGAAGCAATCCAAAAAAATGCCAGAGGTGTAGATGCTGTTGCACCTATTATGAGTTCCTCAAAGCAGGCAATGTTCGGAAACCAAAACTGGCAGTCTACAGTATATGGGATAACTGCTCAGTATTTGTATATAAAGAGTTATGATATAAAAGAGGGCAGAGCTTTTACCAGAGATGATGACAATAATGCGGCAAAAGTTGCAATAATCGGTTCAACAGTAGAATCAGAACTTTTCGGAGATATTAATCCTATCGGTAAAACAATAAGAATAGGAAATATTCCTTTCAAAGTTATAGGTACGCTTGTGTCAAAGGGTGCTATGGGACCTATGGACCAGGATGATGTCATTTTTATTCCTTTAACAACGGCTCAAAGAAAAGTGTTTGGAACGGATTTTCCGGGTTCGGTCAGTCAAATACTGGCAAAAGCATCATCTGTTGAAGAAAGTTCGATAGCAGTTAAGGATATAGAAGAAATTTTGCGTTCCCGTCATAATCTCGGAAAAACCCAGGAAAACGATTTTGAGATAAGAAACTCGGCAGAGTTTCAGGAAAAAATGAAATCAACAACACAGACGCTTTCTTTATTTTTGGCATTTGTCGCTTCTATCTCTCTTATTGTAGGCGGTATCGGTGTTATGAATATTATGCTGGTGTCTGTTACCGAAAGGACAAAAGAAATAGGAATAAGAATGGCAATAGGAGCCAGAGCAAGCGATATAAGACTTCAGTTTTTAATTGAAGCAATGGTATTGTCGATAATCGGTGGCGTAATAGGTATTATTTCAGGTATTGTTATATCGTTGCTTATTGCCTGGTTAACAAGTCAGCCAATTGTCTTTACAGTTGCACCGATTATTCTTTCATTCACAGTTTCGGCTCTTGTAGGTGTAGGATTTGGGTATTATCCTGCGTATAAGGCTTCTCTTTTAAATCCGATAGATGCATTAAGGTATGAATAAAACTAGGCTTTTGTATCAAGTTTTTTATTCATCTGTTCTTTATAGTATTTTTTAGCTGCCTGAAAATTATTTTCAAATACACTTGGTACGTTTTTTTCTTTTGAAATGGTCTCTGATGTTGTATCTGACTTTTCATTAATGTATTCAAATATTTTTTTACCGTTTCTGTTTATAGCAATTCTGCGGGTATCTTCTTTTGCTGACAACGGAATATATTCCGCATAACAAATTCCGAATCTTCCCGGGGGAGAAACTCTTAATATGGTGCGTTTTTCCGGGTGCCCGTTTGAATCTTTTACAGGTGCTTTTATTGTATAGACTCCGCTTTGGGTATCAACGCCTTTGATGAGTTCATTATCATTAAACTTAACAGAAGCTTCTTTTTCAATAGCTTTTATATTTTTATCATGAATTTTGTTTATATATGTCTTTGAAAATTTTACCGGTTTTTTTATTTTTGCCAGCAGTTTGTCTGTTGTGCTGATTATCTCACCTTTATAATTTTGAATAATTTGAATTGCTTTATTTAAATTTTTAGTTTCAAACCCGGATTTTGTACTCAAATTCGGGTAGTATTCAAATTGAACATCTGATAAATTTTTTATAGTTTCGGCAATCTTCTTGTCTGCACTGTCTCTTACAACGTACAGTGTATCGTTTGGATTTATAAAATTATTAAATATATGTTTTTTCTTTCCGATAGCTGAGCTTAAAGCCTGCTTTACTTCCACAGAAGGCTTATGTATAAGAAATGTTCCTTTAAAATTTATGCTGTTATCCATGTCGGTTGACCCTTTCACACTATTATAAAAAGTGTAAAAAATTTTTTTGCTATTCTTTTATTAAAATTAATTATAATAAAAAACTCCCCTGAAAAACAAGGGAGTTTTAAGAAATTATACAAAATATCTTATTATTCGTATATATAACCGTTTGTAAGGTCTATTCTTAACGGACCGAGTAATCTGATGTTAACTATCTGGTTCGGTTGTGTAAGAACTTTGTTGTTCTTAAATAACTTTTTCCAGAAACCTTTAACTTCAGGGTCAAGAGTTGCAACACCGTAAAGCATTACAGCCTGGTCGTTAGGAGTGATAAGAACTTCATTCTTGATGATGATTTCACCGTTCTGCTTGAATGTTTGTCCTCTCTGAACATATTTGATTTGACCTTTAAGGTCGCTTCCCTGTTCAACAAGCAGGTAACCTTCTTTTGTAACGATATTTTTCGGAACTTTTGCTGTATAAATTTCAGCTACGTTAGAGAACTGAGAACCCATAACTGTTTCTAATTTAATCGGGAATATTGCTCCTGCCGGAATAACACCGATAGAACCCTGAACTCTTACGTTATCCAAAATATAACCTTCAGCAGTTCTCTTTTGAAGATTTTCAGCCAGTTTCGCATTCGGATTAAGTTTTGCTTCCTGCATCATTTTGTATAAAAGAGCTGCAACTTCCGCTCTGTTCATCGGTCTGTTCGGTTCCATTTTACCTTCACGACCCGGCTCAATTACGTCTAAGTCAAGTAACTGAGATTTTGCAGCTGCCATTAAGAACCAAGCCGGTAGCTGAGTATAGTCTTCGTAACTCTTTTCAATAATGCCCTGAGCTCTTTGTTCGCTTATGTTTGATGTGGTAAGAGCGTTAACTGCAATAGTGATAGCTTCTGCTCTTGTTACAGGGTCATAAGGTCTGAAATCGGCACCTCTTCCGTTAGGAATAAGGTCAAAATACACAGCTTTCTGAATAATGTTATATCCCCAGAAATCAGGCTCAATATCGGCATAGTCAATAGGCTGAGTAACTTTAGTGTTTTCTTGTCCTAATGATTTGATAACCATAGAAGCAAATTCTGCTCTTGAAACAGGGATATCAGGCTTATAAGTTCCGTCAGGATAACCTACCAAAACTCCGATTTCTGTTAAAAATTTGATTGACTGATAGCACCAGTGGCTTTCATCCATATCGGTATAAAAAGCATTCGCGGGAGCGTTAAACACACACAGCAAGCTAAATACAATTAGTCCTTGCAAAAATTTTTTGAACATTAATGTCCTCCTTTTCCGTAGGGCAGATGAGCTATTATTGGGATTTCCGTAATTTTACCCCCATTTACCCGTCTTTTCATATTTCCTTTTAACCTTATAATATATTAAATATCTTAATTATGCAATTTGCTGAAAATTTCTTTTAACAATTCTACATAAAAACTCTCTCTGCGAGCGAAAAGGACCGTTTGCAATTCTAATCTTCATCAAGATATGTTCTGAAATTATTTATGCAATCGGTGTTTCTCAGTTTTTCTATTGCAGCACATTCCAGCTGACGAATCCGCTCTTTTGAAAAACCGAGTGTATTTCCGATTTGTTCAAGTGTTTTTGGTGCTTCGTTATTGAGACCGAATCTGTATTTAAGAATTTGTTCTTCACGTTTATCAAGTTTGTGCAAAAGGTTAATGACATCATTTTGTTTAAGCAGAGTTTGTGTATTATTTTCAGGAGTGCAGAAAGATGTATCTGCAACATAATCCTTTATGCATAAGTCATCTGTGACCAAAGTCTCGAGACTAACCGGTTCAGTTTTTATTGCTGCACGGACTTCATCTATTCTTTTTATGCTAAGTCCGGACAGTTTTGATATTGTGTCATCATTTGTATCCATTTCGCTGCTGCATTCGGCAACAGAACACGCTTTCTTGTATCTTCTTATTTTTTCCTGCATATGTACCGGAATTCTGATTGTTTTTGACTGGTTTGAAATTGCTCTTATTATGGTTTGTTTTATCCACCAGGTTGCATAGGTTGAAAATTTAAAATTTTTTTTGTAATCAAATTTCTCTGCTGCTTTAATCAAACCCAGTGAGCCTTCCTGTACCAAATCCATAAAAAGCACTCCTTGTCCTGTGTATTTTTTTGCAATACTGACTACGAGTCTCAAATTTGCCTGAACAAGTTCTTTTATTGCGTTTGCTTTTTCTTTTTCGTTCCCCTCCTGAATCAGTTTTCCCAGTTCTGCTTCACATTTTTTTGATAATATCTTTTTTCGCCCGATTTCTTTCAGATATGTTTGTAAAATATCGTCATTATTAACTATTGTAGTAAATACCTGCGGAATTTCTTCATAATCCTCTTCCGAATCATAATATTCATAATTGCTCAATGCAGCATTCATTATACTTCCTCCATTACTCTTCTCATGTAATAAGACGAAATAAATTAAAAAAAGTTCCATTATCTTTGTAAATATAATGAATAGTACTTATATGCCCCACTTCTTCGGATCGAATTTAAGGTCGCATACTTTCATTTGCATAGTTTTTAAATACGGTTGAAATTTTTGTATCAAAAGGACTTTTCTTAATGATAATTCCTGTGCTATTACAGGATTTTCGCAAGCGATTACCATTACACTTCCGGGGAGCATTGAATACGGTCTGGATTTTTTTCTGAATTTTTCGGGCAGAATATTATCCCACATATTAAAAAGATTTGTTCTTGCAACAGCCTTTTTAAACTGAGGATTATCCATCATTGTATCAATTATGGAATCAAGCCCTTCAAAATCTGTATATAAAACTTTACCCAAATTATTCCCCCTAATCGTTGATTGAGTTGTGTTTCGGTAATAAATTCCCGCTAGTTTACCCCTTTACCCATTTATCCCTTTATGCTAGCATGCTTTTATGATTTGTAACTTAGATAATATCATAAAACAATCAAAAAAGATACTTCTTTTGTCTCACATGAATCCCGACGGAGATACATTAGGCTCTATGTGTGCTATGTACTCTATGATTTATAAAAGATTTAAGATAAAACCTGACATGAATGTTGTGTCTAATGTCCCTTATAATTATAAATTTCTGCCAAATGTTGATTTGGCTCAGAGATATTATGACAAATCTCTTGTTTATGATTTGGTTATAACGCTTGATGTTGCCGCCATTGACAGAATTCTTGATTCAAAAATTCTGTTTGATAAAGCAAAATGTACGGTTAATATTGACCACCATAAAACTAATCCGGGATTCGGCGATTATCAGATTATTGAACCGGAAGCAAGTTCATGCGGAGAAGTTTTGTTTAATTATTTTAAAGCTAATAACTGGGATATAGATAAAGATTCTGCTGTTTGTCTTTATACTGCCATAATGACCGATACCGGAAACTTTAAGTTTGAAAACACCACGTCAAATTCTCTGCGTGCAGCAGCCGATTTGGTTGACGCAGGGGCGAATCCAAATTGTATATATAAACAATGTTACGAGACTAAAACAAAGAATTTTGTTTTGTTCCAGAATTATTGCGTTAACAAAGCGGAATTCCTCAATGATAACAAAATTGTTTATACAACCGTGTATAAAAAAGATCTTGAAAAATTTTCCGCCGGTGACGATTATACAGACGGAATTGCCGAAACTCTGAGGGCTATAGAATCTACTGAGGCTGCTTTTGTTGCAAAAGAAGTCGATACGAAACTTACTAAAATCTCAATGCGAAGCAAAACTATTGATGTTGCGGAGATTTGCTCAAAATTCGGAGGCGGTGGGCACACTTTTGCTGCCGGTTGTACGATAAAATTACCGGTAAAAGATGCTGTTAATAAACTATTGAAAGAAATTAAACTGTGAAAAATAGATTTGGGACAATTAAAAATGTTATAAAAGATGTTGTTGATAACGATTTGTTCGGTATGGCAGCAGAAATGGGCTTTATGCTCGTAATCGGTTTTTTCCCGTTTATGCTTTTCCTTATGGCCGTATTTGGCTGGCTCGGAAAACATACGTTTATGAATCCTCTGTTGGACTTCTTCTGTAAAGTTGTTCCGGGCGATGTTCTTTACCTGCTGCAAATTGTTATGAATGAGGTTTGGTTCTTTTCCAAAGGCGGTCTGATTGCTGCATTAGGCTTTACTATTACCGTTATTCTTTCCACTAACGCTATCGCTATTGTTGCAAAAGGGCTAAACAGAGCATACAAACTCGAGGATACCCGTTCCTGGGTGTATAACAGGCTCCTTGCATTAATCATGGTTTTTGTTAATGCGCTGATTTTATTTCTTAGCATTGACCTTATTGTATTTGGGAAAGTAATTATAAAATTCTTTACAACATATCTCGGATTAACCGTTCATGTCGGAAACATAATCCTGTTTTTGAGATGGCCTGTTGCGTTTATCGCACTGTTTATAATGGCATATTTGCACTATTATATTCTTCCTGACCTGCAGTGTATAGAAAAACTAAGAAGAAAAAGTGCACTCCCCGGTGCTTTTTTCTTTACAATATCCTGGTTAATCGGTTCTTGGGCTTTTTCTATATATATTAATAATCTTCATACATATAACTTTGTATATGGTACAATAGCAGGATTTGCCATACTTATGATTTGGCTTTATTACACTTCAATCCTTATGCTGGTTGGCGGTCAGATTAATTCACAGTTGTTTGATAAACTTGAACGGAAAGAAGAATTGATGGAGAAAAGGCACAGGTCGGCTGCTAATGATTAACAGATACAGAAAATATCTTGAAATTCTTGATGTGAAATTGCGGCACATGTTTGAAAAACAGGCTCCCTTTATAAAGTGTAAAAAAGGGTGTACTTATTGCTGTAAAGAAGGTGAGTATCCACTTTCAGAGCTTGAATACATTAATTTGATGTTTTGTTATAATACGCTTCCAAGCGAAACAAGAGGAATAATTAATCAAAATATCGCAAAATTAATAGAAGATGACCGTAAAAAATTTTACGAATGTCCTTTTCTTGTAAATGAAGAATGTTCGGTATATCCTGCAAGACCTATTATTTGCAGAACATTCGGACTGATTTCGTTCAGAAATGACGGAAAACCTAAAATGCCTTTTTGCGTTGATTTGGGACTTAATTACGCAAATGTCCGTGATAAAGACTCTCACATGCTTGTAAAGTGCGCTGATGACGGAACAGAACCTGTCGCTTATAATATTGACTTAAAAACACTTAAAAACAGTGAGATGCAGGAACTTTTTGATATTTATTTCGGTGAGGACAGAGCGCTTATAGCATGGCTAAAAGAAGACGACTTTTTTACTGATGGCAAATAAAAAAGCTCTTATAAAAGAGCTCTGAAAATTTTTGTAAGATGTAAGTGTAAGATGTAAATAAGATAAAAATTTGTTGTTATGTTTACCCCTATTTTACTAATGTAGAGATAAATCTGATAGAATCGTCTGCGAGTTCTTTAACGAAGTCTCTTGCGATTTTTGAAAGCGGTCTGTTGTCAATTTTATCAAAGATAGCGTAAATCGGATCGCAGCTGTTGTTGAATCTCATCTGTCTGTCTTTT
>ONVC01000008.1 GCA_900321205.1 uncultured Acinetobacter sp.
TCCCTCAAGGGACGGGGGTGTTTGTAAATCCGACTTATTAAACACCACAACATACGGAATTTTTCTTTCCTTAAATTCTTGTATTAAATCCTCATCCTCTTTTTGCAATCCGACGGTTGAATCAACAACAAGAACCGCAATATCTGTTTTATCTAAAATCCTTTTGGTTGCATCTATCCTAAGTTCTCCTAATTCCCCCTCATCATTTATCCCTGCAGTATCAATAATTACAACAGGACCTAGAGGCAAAATCTCCATTGACTTTTGTACTGCATCTGTTGTTGTGCCTTTTATGTCTGATACAACCGATAATGCTTGATTAGTAACGGCATTAACCAAACTTGATTTTCCGCTGTTTGTACAGCCGAAGAATGATATATGCGGTCTTTCGGATTTTGTCAGATTCATTTTGATAGTCCTTTTATATATTTCCCCCCCCCTAAAAACGAAAATCTCGTTTACCGTTTTCAATTTCTTTGAGGTTGTTTGTGAGAACTTTTTTTACTGCTTCGTTTTCGATTTTTTCCAGTTCTTTCAATATAAATTCTTCGCCGATTTTCTTTGTTTCAGGTGAGGCGTAATCCATAAGGAATTCTTTTAATGTGATTAAAGCGTTTGGCTGGCAGCAGTTTTGGATTTGCCCTGTTTTACAAAGTGACATAAACCTGTCACCTGTTCTTCCTTCTCTATAGCAAGCTGTACAGAATGAAGGAATATGTCCTCTTTCCATAAGCCATCTTACTACTTCGTCTAAGGTTCTCTGGTCAGAAACATCAAATTGTTCTGTTTCAGTAGGGCGTTCTTCTTCGGTATAACCGCCGACTGAGGTTCTTGAAGCACCTGAAACTTGAGAAACACCGAGTTTAAGCAGTTTTTCTCTTACCTGTTGGGATTCTCTTGTAGAAATAATAATTCCGGTATAAGGGACTGCAATACGTGTCAACGCAACGATTTTTGCAAATGTTTCATCATCAATACCGTTATCAAAAGCGTTCGGGTCAATATCGTCGGCTTTTTTGACTCTCGGAACAGAGATTGTATGAGGTCCGACTCCGTGAACAGCCTCAAGGTGTTCTGCGTGCATCAAAAGTGCTGCAAACTCGTATTTGTATCTTTCTAAGCCAAATAAAACACCTAAGCCTACATCATCAATTCCGCCTTCCATAGCTCTGTCCATAGCTTCCGTATGGTAAGCGTAGTTGTGTTTTGGACCTGTCGGGTGAAGTTTTTCATAACTTTCTTTGTGATAAGTTTCCTGGAACAGAATATAAGTTCCGATTCCTGCTTCTTTCAGCTTACGGTAATTTTCAACGGTTGTTGCCGCAATATTAACGTTTACCCTTCTGATTGCACCGTTTTTGTGTTTGATTGAATAAATTGTTTTTATACATTCCAAAATATATTCAATAGGGTTGTTAACAGGGTCTTCGCCTGATTCTATTGCAAGACGTTTATGCCCCATATCCTGAAGAGCAATGACTTCCGCTTTAACTTCTTCTTGAGTTAGTTTTTTACGTGGAATGTGGTGATTTTGGTTATGATAAGGACAATAAACGCAGCCGTTTACACAATAGTTTGAAAGATAAAGCGGTGCAAAAATTACTATTCTTTGACCGTAAAAAGATTCTTTTATCTCTTCCGCTAAATCATAAATTTTCTTTAAAACATCTTTGTCCTCGCAAGCGAGCAAAACGCTTGCCTCTTCGTGTGTTAATCCTTTGCAGAATGTTTCTCTTCCGACGTGAGTCGGGCGGGCTTTTTCTAATATTTCATTAATTAATTCCAAATTGTTTTTATTTTTTTCTGCATAATCCAAAGTTCTCAAAACTTCTTCGTGATTAATAAACTCTTCTGCTTTTAATGATTTTTTATCGTACATTTTTAACCTCATGATGTTGGGTTTCACCCAACCTACTACTTTACAATGGTTGTCGGGTTAAAACCCGACCTATATATCTCTGTGAGCCGTGATTGGTGAATCGTGACTCGTTATTATTTTAATAGATATCTGTATATAAACTTTTTTAATTCCGACTCACGACTTACAAGTCACGAATCACGTTTATTACCCCTTTGAGTAAACGGTTTTTGCGCTAACTCCTTCAATTTTGCCGATTTTTCCTGTCAGAGCATTAATTGTATCAACGGGAGCATCAAGTACAACGCTTATAATTCTAATATCTTTTTGTTTGTAAGGGATTCCCATTCTTCCGATAATAAAATCGGAATATTCTGATAAAAGATTTTGAATATCGCAAATAACTGCGTTGTTTTCAACAATAATCCCCAGTATTGCAACTCTTGTTTCCATAGTGTTCTCCTTTTTGCTTGTTTTCCCTCCCCTCACTGGGAGGGTTAGGGTGGGGTGTTTCCCCAAAATAAAAAGCCGCACCAAAGGAGGTACGACTTTTTAAGCATTTACCCCCTTTCCCTAAAGGTTTGAAATAACGGATTTACTTTAATAAAACCCTATATTTACCCCCTTGAAGGTCAGGTTCATAAATATTATGTTATAAACATTATTATTTTTCAATCGATTTTGATTTAGCAGTTTTGGGCAATTCTATTTTTTTATACTCTTTTATTACAAGTTCGGGGAAAAATGACTCGTACAGGTTTTGTTTTTTCTTATCCCAAGGGAAATTGCTGGCCAGTCTTATGCTGAAATCTACATTTTGGCAGGAAGATTTGCGTCCTTTCCGGAACTCTTTGATGTTTTTTGAATCGCTCCCTATCAGATAAAGCAGAAAATCCTGATCAGGTAATTCCTTGAAAAATTTGCAAAAATTATTTTTTAACTTTGTAAAATAATTTTCTGCAAAATCAGCTATGCCAAGCCATGGGTCTATAATTATTGCATCCTTGTTCTTAAATGAATAAGATTTACCGATTTCTATTTTTTTGTCTGTTATGAAAGCAACTGCGTGGTCAATTTTTCTTTTACCTTCGATATTTTCTTTTTCTACTAAAATATCTCCTACGTAAATGTTTTTTTGACCGTTAACTTTCCCTATCAGCTGGGCAAGTGATGCTTCTTCAAAACAGTTTCCGACTTTTTTATCCTGCATTCCGTATATTAAATCAGAAAAAAAAGAATCGCTTTGTCTCAGGGCACTGCGCAATTGGTTTGTTCTGATAAGAATCTTCTGAAAAAAAAGAGGTGCCGGTTTTGAGGAATGTTCAGCGATATTGTACACATCTATGCATCTTTTTCTCAATTTTGATAAGGATGTATGCGGATAGACGCTATGTGCCCTGCGTTCAATTATGTCGGCTGATTTTATTATGTCCTGTCTGCCCTGAAAAGTTATCATATTCGGTATAAGACCTGTAAAAAAAATTTTTGCCCCCGGAAAAATTTTTTCTTTCCTTCTTTTATTTACCCCTTTTATTTACCCCTTTTTGTTTTATAATAAAATTAATGCTCGGAAGAGTAACAAAGAAAGGGAGATATAATATGTCAAAAAACACAATCACAGTTGACGGTAACTACGCTGCAGCACACGTTGCGTATGCTTTAAGCGAAGTTTCCGCAATCTACCCTATCACTCCTTCTTCTACGATGGGAGAATGGGTTGATGAATGGGCTTCTCAACACAAGAAAAACATTTGGGGCAAAGAAGTAAAAGTTGCCGAAATGCAATCAGAAGCAGGTGCAGCAGGTGCTGTTCACGGTTCTCTTGCAGCAGGTGCCTTGACTTCTACTTACACTGCTTCACAAGGTTTATTATTAATGATTCCTGTTATGCACAAAGTTGCTGGTGAAATGTTACCACACGTTATTCACGTATCAGCTCGTGCATTAGCTGCTCAATCATTAGCTATTTTTGGTGACCATACTGACGTTATGGGCTGCCGTAACACAGGTTATGCAATGTTAGCTGCTAACAGCGTTCAGGAAGAAATGGATATGGCTTTAGTTGCTCACTTATCAACATATAAAGCTAAAGTGCCGTTCTTGCAATTCTTTGACGGATTCAGAACTTCTCATGAAATTCACAAAATAGAAGAAATCTCTTATGACGAAATTGCATCTCTTGTTGAACCTCAATATATTGAAGAATTCAGAGCAAGAGCTTTAAGACCGGAAGCTCCTGTTTGTAAAGTCGGTGCTCAAAACACAGACGTTTACTTCCAGGGACGTGAAACAGTTAACAAATACTATGATGCAGTACCTGATATCGTTCAGGAATATATGGACAAAGTTGCAAAAGTTACAGGCAGACAATACCATCCGTTTGATTACGTTGGTGCTCCTGATGCTACTGATGTAATTGTTGCAATAGGTTCAAGCTGCGAAACTATCGAAGAAACAATCGAATACTTGAATGCTAAAAAAGGTACTAAGTACGGTTTAGTTAAAGTAAGATTATACAGACCGTTTGATGTTAAGAGATTCAACGAAGCTCTTCCTTCAAGTGTTAAGAGAATTGCAGTTCTTGACAGAACAAAAGAAGCAGGTTCTATCGGCGAACCACTATACCTGGATGTTGTTGCAGCACTTCAAGGCAAGGATATCAGAATTATTGGCGGCAGATATGGTCTTTCTTCTAAAGAATTCACTCCGTCAATGGTTTATGCAGTTTACAAACACTTAGCAAACAACGGTTTCCATGGATTTACCGTAGGTATCAATGATGATGTAACTAACAAATCTTTAGATTATTCCGAACACATTGTTACAGAACCGGAAGGAACTACAAACTGTATGTTCTGGGGCTTAGGCTCAGACGGTACTGTTGGTGCTAACAAAAACTCAATCAAGATTATCGGTCAATATACAAACAAAGACGCTCAGGCATACTTTGCTTATGACTCTAAGAAATCTTTTGGTGTAACTGTTTCTCACCTGAGATTCGGTGACAAACAAATTAAGTCAACATACTTAATTACCGCACCTGATTTTGTTTCTTGCTCAGCTCACGCTTATATCGGAAGATATGACTTACTTAAAGGTATCAAAGAAGGCGGTACATTCCTTCTTAACTCACCTTGGTCAAAAGAAGAAGCTTTCTCTCATTTAACAAGAGATATGCAGGAAACAATCATCAACAAGAAAATCAAATTCTACAACGTTGATGCAGAAAAATTAATCAAGGAACAACCCGGCTTAAGAGGTAAGGGTGCTAACACAGTTATGATGGTAGCTTACTTCAAGGTTTCAGGTATCATTCCGTTTGAACAGGCTTACGAAGGTATGAGAGCTATGACAACTAAGACCTTCAAGAAGAAAGGTGATGATGTTGTTAACATGAACTTAGCTCTTATTGATGCAGCTATCAACGCAACAGAAGAAGTTGTTATTCCTGCTTCTTTAGACGGTGTTGCTCACGCAGAAGATGTTAAACTAATATCTGATGATGCAAGTGACTTCGCTAAGAAAATCATAGAACCTTCAATGAGACAAAAAGGTGATGACATCCCTGTTTCAGCTATGAGCAATGACGGTGTAATCCCGACTGGTACAGCTTGTCTTGAAAAACGTGGTATCGCTCCTCGTGTTCCGAACTGGAACTCTGAAACTTGTATTCAGTGCGGTATCTGTGCTTCTGCTTGTCCTCATGCTGCAATCAGAACTAAATTGATTGAAGAAAAAGACTTGGTAAATGCTCCTGCAACATTCAAGACAGTTGACGCAAAGCCAAACGACCACGGTGAAAAATTCAGAATCCAGGTTTACTGCGACGATTGTACAGGCTGCGGTGTATGTTTAGACCAATGTCCTATGTCAAAAGTTCCGGGTAAAGAAGTTCTTACTTGGTCAACAATTGAAAAAGAAGCAGCAGAAGGTCAGAGAGAAAACGAAAAATTCTTTGACGCACTTCCTGATAACGTAATGGGTAAAAACACTACAAAAACTATCAAGGGTGCAATGCTCAGAAAACCGTTATTTGAATTCTCAGGTGCTTGCGCAGGCTGTGGTGAAACACCTTACGTTAAATTAGTTTCACAATTGTTCGG
Organism: uncultured Acinetobacter sp.; assembly: GCA_900321205.1. Lineage (GTDB taxonomy): Bacteria > Cyanobacteriota > Vampirovibrionia > Gastranaerophilales > Gastranaerophilaceae > CAG-196. The sequence goes on from ONVC01000008.1 coordinate 5,962, forward strand.
TGAAAACGCAATCGTAGCAAACGCAACAGGTTGTTCTTCAATCTACTCAGGTACTTTCCCGACTATCCCTTATACAACTAATAAGGATGGCAGAGGTCCTGCTTGGGCTAACTCATTATTTGAGGATAATGCTGAGTTTGGTTTCGGTATGAGATTGGCAGTAGATTCTAACAGAGCATTATTAAAAGAAAAAGTAGAAGAAGTTCTTGCAAAAGAAGATGCTCCGGCTGATTTGAAAGAAGCATTCAATACTTGCTTATCACATTGGGATAACTCAAAAACTGAAGAAGCAGTTAAGGCTCAAGAAGCAGCTAAAGTTGTTATCGACAAATACGTAAAAGAATGCGGCTGCGATACAATCAAGAAAATTAAAGAACTTGAAGACTACTTCACAGATAAATCAATCTGGATTATAGGTGGTGACGGTTGGGCAAACGATATCGGATACGGCGGTATTGACCACGTTCTTGCACAAAACAAGAATGTTAATATCCTCGTTCTTGATACAGAAGTTTACTCAAATACCGGTGGTCAGGCTTCTAAATCAACACCTACAGGTGCTGTTGCGAAGTTTGCTACCGGCGGTAAACCAACCTATAAGAAAAACATGGGCTTAATGAGTATGTCCTATGGTTACGTTTACGTTGCATCAGTTGCATTAGGTGCAGACAGAGCTCAAACTCTTAAAGCATTCCAGGAAGCTGAAGCTTATAACGGACCATCTATCATATTCGCTTATGCTCCTTGTATCGCTCACGGTATCGATATGTCTAAGACTCAGACAGAACAAAAACGTGCAGTTGAAGCAGGTTACTTCCCGCTTTACAGATACAATCCTGCTGCAGAAGTTCCGTTCACCTGGGATGCAAAAGATCCTAAGGGAGCTTATCAAGACTTCATCAGAAGTGAAGGAAGATATAAATCACTTCTTAAGACTAACCCTGATGCTGCGGAAGCACTTTATTCACAAGCTGAAAAAGACGCTGCAAACAGAATGGAAGTCTACAAAACAGTTGGTGCATTACTTAAATAGTAAAGCAATACAATTTTAAAAGTACGGGGGTAATATTTGCCCCTGTACTTTTTATCTTAAACAGATGTGTGTAATAAAAAAGGAGGAAATATGAAAAAGATTTTATTAACATTAGGTTTATTGGGAATTTTTACGTTAAGTGCAAGCGCCGAATACTTAGGCGGTTTTATCTACAACGGTGCAACAACCCCGGGGGGCGGATATACCGCAGCAGTTGCCACAAAACAGGGCTCTGCAACGTGTAAAAATATTTTATACATAGTATCAGTAGGCGATTGTTCTGTCCGTGCCGCTATGAAAAACGGTGGAATTAAGTCACTTGCAGGATATGATGTTCACAGAGAAAATATCATAGGTTTTCAGACAATTACAACAAAAGCATGGGGTAATTAATTATTAAAATTTTAAAGAGGGGGGCGAAGCTTTATCGCTTCGCCCCCCTCTTTCATCCATATTTATTCAATATACCCTCTTTTTATAAATTGTTCGGGAAAGAGTTTTTTTATTTTATTTATTTGAGTTTTTGTAAAATCAGAGTTTAATACAGCTGTATAGTCGCTTTTTAGTTCTTTTAGTGCCAGTTTATCTGTTTCATTTAAGTTAAAGTGGCAGTTAAACTCATTTTTGTATCTGTTAAAAGCATTAGGAATGTAGTCTGCAAAACCGAGCCAGGCATCTATTACGTAAGGTTTTTTATCGTTAACTAATAAAACCGAGTGGTCTAAGTCTTCTCCTGTTGCTTTTTTCAGGCTTGCAATGTAACAGTTTTTCAGTCCGTTTACTTTTGCGACAATTGCTGATAATTGTGCACTTTCACCGCAATTTCCAAGTTTATATTTTTTTACGGGTTTTACAAATGCAAGTATTTTACCGATAAAATTATCTGCATTATCAAATCTTTCAGAAATTTCATATCGCAAATACTGTTCTGTTTTTTTATTTATCCTTTTTTTAAAGTTTCTGAATCCGTAAATATTTACAAAATCGTCAGTTAAAGAGGAGGATATTCTCGGATAGCATTTATTTACGTGTCTTGCTATATCATCAGCAATTCTTATAGTTTTATTTTTTGATTCAAAATTTACGTTGTTTGTGGCAGTTATTCGCATGCTGTTTTTAAAACACCTGAAAAATAATTTTGCTACATATCTTTTAGTGCAAATTCCACATCAAAAGGTGTAAGTTTAATTTCACGAACCTGTTTTTTGTCAGAAGGAATAATGAAGGTTATTTTATCAGACGTTGCTTTCTTGTCTTTTTTCATTATCTCAATAAGTTTATTTTCCGGATAATAATCATCAAGCGGTTTAAATCCGTATTTTTCAAGTAAATCAAGGGATAGTCTGTAATAAGAATAATTTATATATTCCTTTTTGTATGCCCATTCAATAATGAAAAACATTCCGTAAACAACAGCCTGACCGTGTGTATATTTTTTGTATTTGGTAATTGTTTCAAGAGCATGTCCTAACGTGTGACCAAAATTAAGAATCTTTCTTAATCCGCCTTCTTTTTCATCTTTACTTACAACAGCAATTTTGAGGTTAAGGCAATATTCTATCATACGAATGACTGTAAGCGGTTCCCTCTGCATAATTTTTTCACAGCCGAGCGTTAAAAACTCATATAAAAACTGCGGAACGTCATATTCACAGCTTTCTTCTATAAAAGCGTATTTCAGAACTTCACCAAGTCCTGATTTGTATTGTCTTTCATCAAGGGTGTTAAAGAAATTAGTATTTATAATAACTTTTTTGGGCTGATAAAAAGTTCCTATGATATTTTTTCCGCTCGGGAGGTCAATTCCTGTCTTTCCGCCTACTGATGAATCAACGGCAGCAAGAAGTGTTGTCGGAATCTGTATAAAATCAATCCCTCTCATATATGTTGATGCTGCAAAACCTGCAATATCACCAACGACTCCGCCGCCTACCGCAATAATTACATCGCTTCTGGTAAGCCCCATATTATAGGCTCTGTTCAGAATTTTAAGATAGTTTTTGTAGTTCTTTTCTTTTTCTCCGTCAGGGAAAACATAAATCTCATCATCATTAAAGTTTAAATCACCTGAATACAATTTATAAACTTTTTTTGACATTACGACAAGTCGTTTTTGATTTTTTGTAAGCTCATATATTTCCTGATTAAGCTTTTCAAAACAACAGTCGGAAATGTCTATTATGTATTCTTTATTATCGCCAATTTGAACTTTAATTGTTTGCCGCATCTATTATAAACCTTATAATTTCGTTTTCGTTCATGACAGTTGTGTCTATTGTATAATTAGCCTTTTTATAGTTTTCTTCTCTCTTTGAAAGAAGGTTTTGCAATACCTGTTTTGGATTTTCATTTTGTAGCAAAGGTCTTGAACTGTCCTTCGATATTCTATAATATAATATATCAAGGTCAGATTTCAAATAAAATACTTTGCCGAATTTTAAAAGTGTTGCTCTGTTATTCGGATTCTCAAAAGCTCCGCCTCCTATTGATATAATTTTCTTTGAACTGCCCGAACAAACCATTTGAATTGTTTCGTATTCGAGTTTTCTGAAATAATCCTCTGAATACTTTTTGAAAATTTCGGTTATTGATAAACCCTGAGTTTTTTCAATAAGACTATCTGTATCAATAAGTGTATAATCAGGCAACTTTTCTGATAATAAATTTCCGATAGTGGTTTTTCCGCTTGCCGGCATTCCGACAAGAATAATATTATTCGGCATATCTTTCCTTAATTTCTTTTAAATTGTCGCCGCCAAGTTTTTCAAGAAGAGCGTCTGCCAGAATTATTGCAATTCTGGCTTCCGCAACAACGGCACAAGCCGGAACTGCACAAGTGTCAGAACGTTCAAAGTGTGCACTTGCCGGTTTCATATCTTTTATGTCAATTGTTGCAAGTGCTTTTCTCATAGTGGGAATTGCTTTCATAGTTCCTTTTATGATAAGTGTTTCCCCGTTTGTCATGCCGCCTTCAAGACCACCTGCATTATTGGTATTTCTGTATACGGATTTATCTCTTGCAACAAACAGTTCGTCATGCATTTCAGAGCCTTTCAGATAAGCTGCATCAACTCCAGCTCCGACTTCAACGGCTTTAACGGCGGGGATGCTCATTACAGCCTGAGCAATTCTTCCGTCAAGAGCTCTGTCCCAGTGAACGTATGAGCCCAAACCTATCGGAAGATTCCCGAATATGACTTCAAATTTTCCGCCGAGTGTGTCACCGGCTTGCGCTGCTTCATCTATTGCATTCCTCATTCTGTCTGCTGTAAGGTCGTCAGAACATCTTAAATCTGATTTTTCGGCTTTTTCTTTTATAAGGGTGTATGTTTTCGGGTAAAAATCAAGTTTGACATTACCTATCTGAATAACGTGTGAAAAACCCATTATGCCAAATTCTTTTAATATTTGTTTAGCAACAGAACCAACTGCAACTTCAATAGCGGTTTTTCTGGCGCTTGAACGTTCAAGAACATCTCTTAAATCCGAAAAATTATATTTTATCGCACCTGCATAATCAGCATGTCCGGGACGAACAGTTGTAAAAGATTTTTCTTCTATTTTTTTAATTGTTTCCTGAGCCGGATAATCCAGATGCTCAGTGTTCATAACATCCTGCCAGTTTTCAAAATCTTTGTTCTTTACTTCAAGGCAAATCGGAGCGCCTGTTGTTTTTCCGAATCGGACACCGGATTTTATTTCTACGGTGTCTTTTTCGATTTTCATTCTGTCTCCGCGTCCGTAACCGACCTGACGTCTTGCCAAATCTTCATTTATGATTGCAGGCTTTATCCTAAATCCGGCAGGGATACCTTCTATAATTGCTGTTAAGCACTTGCCGTGACTTTCGCCTGATGTTAAGAATCTGAATCTATTCATATTATTTATTATATAACAAAAAAGCATTTGCCATATGGCAAATGCTTTTTTGTATCAGCAAAATTTATTATAAATCTCTGAAGTTCGGTGACATATGAACGTCATGGTGAATTCTTTCATCTGTATCTTGTGCAGGATCCAGATAACCGTACATATTACGGCAAAATCTTACAAATTTATTTTTGCTTTTCAGATATGCCGGTTCGGAAGGTTTTCCGTTGACACGGTTTTTGATAAGCATAACTTCTTCCGCCGTTGCTTCAGAGTATCCGTTATTAATTACGTAATCCGGCTCTGTCATTTGTTCTACTGTAATTGTTGCGTTTGACTGTACGCATGCAAATGTAAATAAAGCTGCTGCTAAAATTAAATTTTTCTTCATAACACCCATTCTTATTTAACTAAACTATACGTTTCCATTATAATATTTTCTAGCGAATTAATCAAGTCAGCTTCAGGAACTCTTGCTATTATTTCACCTTTTTTAAATATATAACCTTCTTTTATAGCTCCTGCTATTCCAAAATCTGCATGTTTTGCTTCTCCCGGGCCGTTAACCGGACAACCCATTACTGCAATGGTAATCGGAATGTTAAGATTTTTAAACCGTTCTTCAACCTGTTTTGCTAATCCTATTAAATCAATCTGAGTTCTTCCGCAGGTCGGACACGATATAAAATTAACTCCTTTTTCTCTGAGCCCCAATGATTTAAGTATGCCGAATCCGGCGTGTACTTCTTCTGCCGGGTTTTCCGTTAAAGATACTCTGATTGTATCACCTATACCCTGACTTAAAAGAGAACCTATGCCGACAGAAGATTTTATTAAACCGGATTTTAGTGTTCCGGCCTCCGTTACACCCAAATGAAGCGGATAGTCAACTTTTTGTGCCATAAGTTTGTATGCTTCAATAGTTGTCATAACATCAGAGGATTTTAGAGAAATTTTTGTATCATAAAAGTTCAAATCTTCTAAAATTTCCAAATGTCTCAGAGCGCTTAAAACCATTTTTTCGTGAAGAGGCAAATCCATTTCGGCAAATTCTTTTTCCAGAGAACCTCCGTTAATACCTATTCTTATTGGTATATTATGACTTTTTGCGGCTTCAACAACTTTTATTGTATGCTCTTTTTTTCCTATATTCCCGGGATTAATTCTAAGAGCGTGAATGCCGTTTTCTATGCAGGTCAGAGCCAGTCTGTAATCAAAATGGATGTCTGCAACAAGCGGTACTTGTGATTTTGTAACAATGTCCTTTATTGCAGCTGCTGCATCTTTGTTTAAAACTGCAAGCCTTACTATCTCACAGCCTGCCGATGCCAGTTCATTAATTTGGTCGAGTGTTTTTTTTACATCTCTGGTGTCGGTGTTACACATAGATTGAACACTAATAGGTGCATCTCCGCCGATTTTTATGTTACCAATCTGAATTTGTTTTGATTTTCTTCTGTTTATCATAAAATAATTGTATCACGAATGAAAAAATCAGAGGAATAATTTATGAAAATTGCTGTAATGTCAGATATTCACGGAAATATGCAGGCTTTGAGTGCTGTTATGGAAAATATAGAAGAACAGGAATGTGATAAAATTTTTGTTCTCGGAGATTATGCGATGGCAGGTCCTCAGCCGAGAGATGCTATTCAGTTTTTTATGGACAAACTTAATAATAAAAAATATAAAATGATACAGGGAAATACTGATTTAATGCTGGCAAAATATTCTGAAGATTTGTATGATATGTTGCAGGATTCCGCACCGATTATGGCTGATGCATTGAAATTCGATGCTAAGGAACTGGATAATATGGAAAGAGCTTTTCTTCTGACATTACCGGAAAAACTGGAAGTGACGGAAGGTGGAGTTAAATTTTTGCTGGTTCACGGTTCTCCGAGAAAAAACAATGAAGACATTTTGCCGGATATAAGACTTGATAAAGTTGAAGAAATGTTGACAGGTGTAAAAGCCGATGTTATTTTGTGCGGTCATACACATATTCCGTGCGGTTTTCAGACAAGGACAAAAAAGACTGTTATAAACGTAGGAAGTGTCGGACGTCCGTTTACTCCTGAACCGAAGGCTTGTTATTTGACTATCGTTGTTGAAAACGGAAAATGCGAATACGAACATCATTTTGTGGAATATGATAAAAATGCTGCCTATGAAATCTTGCGAAAACGTAATTTCTGGGGAGCGGATGTGCTCGCAAATACGTTACTGAATCCTGAAAAAAGACACTTTTAGGAAGTTATATGCTTAAATATTTATCACCTATAGTATTATTATTAATATCAAATATATTTATGACATTTGCTTGGTATGGTCATCTGAAGCACAGAAGTATGCCGCTGCTGATTGTTGTGCTTGTAAGCTGGGGGATCGCGTTTTTTGAATATTGCTTTCAGGTACCTGCTAACAGAATTGGTTATTCCGTTTATAGTGCAGCACAACTTAAAACAATACAGGAAATAATAACGCTTTCAGTCTTTGCTGTTTTTTCGGTTCTCTACCTCAGAGAAGAGTTCAGATGGAATTATTTAATCGGATTTATATTTATAGTACTGGCTGCGTTTTTTATATTTAAGTAATAAATTTTTACATAATAAAAAACCCCTCTTTCGATGGCGAGGGGAGCGGGCGGTGATTTTTACCGCCAAGAGTTCAACATAATGTATTATAGTCCGAAATAAATTTTGTTTAACCGGGCAATATTCATTGCTCCCAGTCTTTGTTCTTCCATTTCCGAGCGTTGAACAGAATCGCTTTCATCAACCGGATTTATGACCTGAATACCTAACCCGTCAGAGGAATCAGATGTATTATTATTTTTTTTCTGAATTTTATCTATAAGTTCGGATTTTATTTGAGCAAGTTTTTGAGCATCTTCATATTTATTCCCGGTAGGAGATAGCCCAAAATAGCGCAAATCAAGCATAATACGCATATATTCACTGTCAGCGCCGCCGCTGTTATTTCTCCCGAGGGGATGTATCAATCGTGTTCTCCTTATCTGTAAATTTTTGTTAAGAGTTTACATACCTTTTAATGCCACATTCTGACTGAATTATAACTATCGTATATAAATATCTTTACAAATGTTAATAAATGAGTTAGAATGAAAATGTACGCGGTTAACATTTCTTTACATTTTATCAAATTGATTTGTTCAGGGTTTTTATTTTAAATATAATGTTGAATGTAAACGAAAAGTATAACCCAATATTTATGAATTTTTAGGAAAAATGGAACTATGAAGAAATTAAGTTATTTAATCGCAGTTTTTTGTTTCTTATCTATGAATCAGGTTTTTGCTGATGCAATACCGTTGAACCCAAGTACAGCAGGTTATTATACAAATACTTATAATGCATCAGAGGTAGATAACCTTAAAAACTACGAAGTCGAAAAGAGTTATGTTCAGTCTTTAGACGATGTAACAAAAGACGAACAGATTTATGACGCAACGGTTGAAGAAAACTATTCAAGAGAAGGTTCAATATATAACCCTCACTTCTTGTTAGAGAAGATTAATTTTGAAGGAAATACCGTAAAAGATATCAAAGAATCAGATTTACAGAATCTGGCTTTGGAAATTATAGGTGAAGATATTTATTTTGATGAACTGCTTGAAGTTTGTTCAAAAGTTACAAATCTCTATCGTTCAAAGGGTTATTTAACATCTTATGCAACTGTACCTCCGCAGAGAATTGTTGACGGTGTTGCAACTATCAAGATTGTTGAAAGTAAAGTCGGCGATATGAATATCGAAGGCGAAAAATGGACTCGTGAATGGTATCTTAAACATATAATTATGGGTAAAGCAGGGTTGCGTGAAGGTGAAGTATTCAACGCTAAAAACCTTCAAAGAGCAATGAAAGAAATCAACAGAGAAGATTATGTTCAGGTACAGACAGAAATCGAAAGACAAAAAGGCGGTGACGAAAATACTCAGATTACGCTTAATGTACGTGACAGATTTCCGATTGATTTTAACGTAAATTATGATGACTACGGTCGTTCTTATACAGGTTCACAAAGAGTTTCAATTTTACTCGGTATGCATAACCTTACCGGTTTAGGTGATAAGATATACGGCGGTACAATTTTATCAAGCGGTTCAACAGGCTGGATGGCAGGCTATTCGCTTCCGGTTTCCTCATACGGAACTCGTTTGTCTTTTGATTTTAACGATTCTCACGTAAGATTAAGAGGCGGCCCATACAAAGATATGGGTGTTAAAGGTAATGCTCAGAGTTACTTCTTTAAATTAACACATCCTCTGATACAGACAGCTAAATCTGACTTATTCTTATATACCGGTTATGATTTGGTTGTTGCAAATACGTCAGCTTATAATAACACTCCACATCCGACAAGACTTTCAACTTATAACCTGAATGTATGGAGAACCGGGTTATATGGTATGACAGATGATAATTACGGTCGTTGGATTGGAAACTTGGGTATCGACTTTGGTATGGGTGGAAATGGCCACGGTGCAACACAGGATACAACATTCTTCAAGTTAACCGGTGGTGCTACCCGTGTACAAAGACTTACCGCAAGAACATACGGTATTATCAGAGCTAATGCTATGTATTCACCAAATAAATTGTTTGCAGCAGAACAGTTCCAGTTAGGTGGTCCATATACATTAAGAGGTTATCAGCCTGCTGAACTTATCGGTGACTATGGTGTAAGCGGTACTGTTGAATACAGATTCCCGTTCCCGTTCCTGAACCACATTTCACAGAAAGCTGATGAAAGAGTCAGACTAGCAGTCTTCTATGATTTTGGTTTTGTTGGTGAAAACGGCAACGTTTACAATTATCCTCACCAGTTCTTACAATCTGTTGGTTGCGGTGCTTATCTTACATTCACAGACTGGTTGTCAGCATCATTTGGTGTAGGTTTCCCTCTCGGCGAAAAATACTACAACGAAAGCACGGCAAGATTCTACTTCTCAGTTAACGGTGATTTAGACAGATTGATTCCGCTGAGAAACCCTCAAAAGATATAAAATTATAAATTTAAAAATAAAAAAGCTCTGTAACTGCAGAGCTTTTTTTATGCCTAAGATTCCTTAATACTCCTTAATACATTGACATTCAAGCGTTATTAAGGTTAAATATAAATACTGGGAAGAGATAGCGGCGTATTGCCTTTAAGGATATTATGTACATAAAACAACTTGAAATAGACAATTTTAAGTCTTTTGCAAATAAAGTCGAAATACCTATGCTGAAAGGGTTTACTACCATATCAGGACCAAACGGTTCAGGAAAAAGTAATATTATTGACAGCATTCTTTTTGCTCTCGGTTTATCTTCCAGCAGAACTTTGCGTGCTGAAAAATTATTTCACCTGATATCTACTTATACCAAACGGAATGAAGCTTATGTAAAAGTTATGTTCGGTGAAACAGAAGAGGGTGATTTTTCTGTTGCAAGACGTATCAGAAAATCTTCTCAGGGATTTAACAGTATTTATTATCTTGATGATAAAATTGTTACAAAAGAGGAAATTCTAACACGTCTTGAAAAGTACAATATTACTCCAAACAGTTACAACGTAATGATGCAGGGTGATGTAATGAGCATTACAAACTGTACCTCTAATGAACGCAGAAAAATCGTTGATGAGATAGCAGGTGTTGCTGATTTTGACAGAAGAATAGAACAGGCAACCGGAGAACTGGAAACTGTTGAAAAACGTGTTACAAATTCGTCTCTGATTTTAAACGAAGTTAATAATCACCTTGAAAAACTTAAAGAGGAAAGAGAGGTTGCTTTAAAATATCAAAAATTAAAAGACGAAAAATCAGGACTTGAAAGTCAGATAAATACAGTTAAGTTTTTTGATATCAGAAGAAATCTTGAAAAAGCACATGAAAATATTATTGATTTCACTAAGAAAAAGAAAGAAGAAGAACTTAAATCAAAAGACCTTGATGAGAGATTAAAGTTAATCAAGGAAGAATATGAAAAAATCTCTCAGACAATAAAAGAAAACGGAGAAGGTCAGCAGATAGAACTTCAAAAAAAAGCAGAAGGTAAAAAGGGTGAAATTGACAGAAAAAATGCGTCAATTGATTATGCTGACAAACAAATACAAGCAAACTTGAAATCCATAGATAATGCCAAAAACGGTATCGAAGTTCAGGAAAATAAAATTAAAGACAATGAACTTAAAATCCAGGCTAAGCAGAGTGAAATCGTTAATATAGATGCTAATATAAAAGAGCAGAATGATTTGCTTGCAAAAATTTTAGCTGATATGTCAGGGCTTACGGAAACAGCAGACAAACACCTTGAAAAAAGGGAAAAACTCCGAAAAGAACTTCAGGGATATAAAGATAAGGTTACGGATATTATACAGAAACAGGCTCCAATGGAATCTGATCTTGCTCAGAAGAAAAAATCTTTGCAGGAAGCAAGACAGAAGATAGCAGAGTTAGAAGATTTTAAAGCTAATTATCAGGAAAATAAAACTACAAAGCTGCTTCTTATCGAACAGTTGGAAAAGGAAGTCGAAGATTTTAAAAATATTATTAAAAATTCTATGAATGAGCTTGATAAAACAAAAAATGAAATCTCTGACGTTAATTATGATTTACAAGCAGCAAGCAGGAAAGTTATTGAGCTTGAAGCAACCAGACGTGCAAATGAAGAAGCTAATTTAGGGCGTGCGGTAGAAACAGTTGTCGGAGCTAATATCAGAGGTGTTCACGCTCCTTTGATGAAACTCGGTCAGGTTGATCCTGAATATTCAACTGCTCTTGAAATTGCTGTTGGCGGAAAAATGGCAAATATTGTCGTTGATGATGAACATGTTGCTGCGACTTGTATTGAGCTTCTTAAATCTGCCGGTGCAGGAAGGGTTACATTTATTCCTTTGAATAAAATAGTAAGGTGTCCAAAAAGCTTAAATCTTCCAAAAGAAAAAGGTGTAATAGATTTTGCTATTAATCTTATTGATTTTGATGATGAATATCTGAATGCATTTTATTATGCTGTCGGTGACACCCTAGTTGTTGAGGACAGGGAAACTGCTCATAAACTGATTGGTAAGTACAGAATGGTTACTTTATCAGGTGATTTATTTGATAAAGCCGGCTCTATTACGGGTGGTTCAATCAGAAAGACCGGCTTAAAGTTTGCGCAGAGCTCTGATACCGAGATTGATGCATATCGTGAAAAGCAAAAAACACTTCAGGCAAAATATAATTCTCTTCTTTCAAAAAGGGATTCTCTGGAAGCTAAAATTGAAGATGCGCGCGGAAGAAATTCTTCTTCAACAACTGAGTTGAGTAAAGCAAAAATTGAACTTGATACTCAGACCGTTATGTTTGAAAATAACCAAAAAGATATTGATGAAAAACAGGCTTATATTAAAGACACTGAGCCCGAGATATCATCTTTGGAAAAACGTCTTGACAAGCTTGAGGAAGAACACGTTGTTCTGATGGATAAAATGACGGAAACGGAAACATCAATAGAGGAAATCGAAGCGCTTATGAATGATGCTGACCTGAAACAGCTAAAAGAAAAAACAGCAGGTGTTGAGGCGGAAATTAAGCGTTATGAAAAAATTAAGGCTGATACTAGCAATGAAATAGATGGTTTGCACAGTATGATAGATTTTATTAAGACTACTATCAAAACTCATAATGAAACAATATCAAACGCTTTGAGTACAAACCGTGACCTGGCTCAGGATAAAGTAAAATACTCCGAAGAAATTAAAAGTCTTCAAAAAGAACTTGAAGAACTGGAAGTTCAAATTAAAGAGATTACGGATAAGCTGGGAGAACTTTTGTCCCAGCGTGATGAAATACAGTCAAGCCTCGTTGATATAGAGACAAAAAGAAGTCGTCAGGCAGATGAGATTGAAAAAATTGCAGAGCAGATAGAATCATTCAAAGCAAGAAGACGCGAACTTGAACCAATGCTTGAAGAAGCGAAAACCATGCTTATGGATTCGGGTATTAATATTGATGAACTTGAACCTGTTGAAATGTCGATTGATGATATTAATAACAAAATTCAGAGACTTCAAAAACGTATGGATGAACTTGGTGCGGTAAACATGAAAGCACTCGAAGATTTTGAAGCGGTATCTGTACGTCAGGCTGAACTTAAAAATCAAATCGAAACATTGTCGAGAGAAAGGGAGCAAATCCTGGAAAGAATGAAAGGTTATGAGGACCTGAAAAAAGAAACTTTCTTAAAAACCTATAACGCATTGAATGAAAACTTTAAGGATATTTTCCATAAACTCTCGGAAGGTGAAGGAACACTGATTCTTGAAAATGAAGAAAAACCGTTTGAGGGTGGACTTGATATTGAGGCACAGCCCAGAGATAAGAAAAAACAAAGGCTTGCAGGTATGTCCGGTGGCGAAAAAGCTCTTACTGCGCTTGCATTTGTATTTGCAATTCAAAAATATATGCCGGCTCCTTTCTATGCTTTTGATGAAGTAGATGCAAGTTTAGATGGTATAAACGTTGAAAAACTTGCTCATATTGTTCAGTCACAGGCAGGTTCAACACAATTTATTGTAGTAAGTCACAGAAAACCGATGATTGAATCTGCGCACAGAACAATCGGTGTTACGCAGAAGGAAAAAGGTATTTCAAAAGTTACCGGTGTTAAATTAAGAGATTTAGAAATGGTATAATTGCCTGAATTGTGTTTATTCTTTTGTTACATTTTGCGTAAAAACCTTGTGTATGTTATAATCAAACGCAGGGAGGGGTAATTTATACCCTTATAAAAATACTTATTTTAGATGAGTACAGAAGAAAAGATATAAGATAAAATAATTGTGAGATATTATGCCGTTTTATGCAGTAGTGTCTGCAAACAGGTTATTCTCAAAGGGTGATATGGCTTTAAACAGTATAGAAAGTATGAACATACCGAACCAGGAAATTTTTGTACAGGAAGCGGAAGTTGACGGAATTGATATTCTTGTCAACATGGCTAAACAGGGCAAAATTGACCCCTGGAATATTGATATTGTTGATATTACTGATAAATATCTCATGCATTTGTTCAAATCAAAAGCTCAGAACCTGAGATTAACGGGAAGAACTTTATGGCTTGCGGCAATGCTTTTAAAACTGAAATCAAATGTTCTTGAAGGACTTGATATAAATGATTTTGAACCCCAGCATGATGAAGATATGTATTTCCCCGAAGACGATGAACTTGATTATACACAAGACGATTATATTCCGACAAGTAATGTAATATCTATTGACGAGGTTTTACAGAGAAGAACGTCTGTAAGGTTAAATCATAACAGAGTTGTGACTTTGCGTGATTTGATACGCCAGTTGGAGTTTTATGAACAGCTTGATAAAAAACAGGCATTGAGAAACTCTCTCGAGCGTGCTGCAAGACGCAGAGGAAACAGCCTGTCCCGTATGACTACTGAAGATATCTTCAAAATGCAGCATGATGAATATATCGCAGAAGGTGTTGCAAGGCTTAAAGACAATCTTGAAGAAATACTTAGCCGTCAGGATAAAATTGAACTTAATGAACTTACTTTGTTAGGTATGGACAGAATAAGCGCATACATATCACTTTTATTTTTAACTGTTGACAGTGATTACGATTTAGAACAGGATGAGTTCTATTCCGATTTGTATGTAGTTAAGTGCCCTCACGTTGACAGTGTTGCAGAAGAGTTAGATGAAGGTTTGGATAATGCCAAAAGTGTTTTATCGGAACAAGAGGTAAATGATGGAGCAGTTGAAATCCAGAATTGAGGCAGTTTTATTTGTTACCGCAAAAGTTCTTCAGGTAAATGAGATTGCAGAAATACTTGAAGAACAGCCGGAAGTTGTTGAAGAAGCTCTTTTAGAGTTGATTATGGACTATGCTTCAAGAGAAGGTGCTCTGGAAATTGATGATGAAAACGGTTATATATTGCAGGTAAAACAGGAGCATCTGGATATTGTTGAAAAGCTGTGTCCGGTTGAACTTAAACCGCCTGTATTAAAAACGCTTACAGTTATTGCATTAAAAGAACCTATACGTCAGTCTCTTTTAAAAGATTTAAGAGGCTCAAATGCTTATGAACATGTGCAGGAACTGCTTGAAAAGGGTTTGATATCACGTCACAAAGATAAAAACGGACGTTCGTACAATATTAAAACAACTCCAAAATTTGCGGAATATTTTAAACTTAAAGGTGATATCCGTGCGCTTGTAAAAACCTTAAATATCGATAACGGAGTAAAAGATGACCCCGAAGAAGGGGGAAATGCCGGTGTAAAAGAAGGAAAAAAAACTTCGGTAAATGAGGGGGTAATAGAGAATTTGGATGAAGAATTGGGTTAAAATATTTCCCATAGCTTTTTGTCTGGCGGTTTTTGCTCTTTTCATTTTGTTTTATTTAACCAGAGCCGAACTGTATGCAAATCTTGGCAGCTATTATACAAAAAAGGATAATTATGTTGCTGCTCAGAATTATTATGAAAAATCATACCTTCTCGGAAATAAAAACAAAGATTTCAGGGAAAAGTACGTTAATCTGCTTATTAACTCTCCTCTTACAATAGATGCTCAGGAAAGGCTTGTCAGTATAGCGGAAGACGGACAAAAAGACCAGGCAAACGAATCCGCAAGGTATTTCTTATATAATCTAAAACGTGAGATTCATAATAAATACCCGAATAACTATATCCAGCAGGCTTCATATAATCAAAAGATTATCCATTGGGGGAAAATGCCCATAACATATTCCATTAAGCAGATGAAAGATGTTCCTCCCGATATAATAAAAGCGGTTAATGATGCCTTTGACAGTTGGGAAAGAGCAAGTTCTGCCCGAATAAGGTTTGAGCGTGTATCAATTAATCCGGATATAGCAGTAAGTTTTACAAATAATAAGATAAAGTCTCCAAACCCGGGAGAAAAGTATGTTATAGCATATACTCTTCCTGATTTATCATCTAATAAACTTAACGAAATGAACGTGGTGCTTAATCTTTCAAATGTTGATGGAGAACCCTTTACACCAAATCAGATTTATAATACGTCACTGCATGAAATTTTCCATGCACTCGGATTTCTCGGACACAGTTTTGATAAAGAAAATGTAATGTATGTCTCTCAGTCTAATGAGGTTATTGTAAATAATGAAAGAAGAGAAATATCTGATGCTGATAAATCAACTCTTGAACTTTTTTATAAAATACGTCCGGATATAACCAACGCAAGCGAACTTCATTATGAATATATCCCGTATCCGGTTATGGGAGATAATGCAGATGTGAGTTATGCAAAAGCTGATGAAGCAAAAAAGTACATTAACAAAGCTCCTAAAGTTCCCTCTGGATATATTGACTTGGCACAGGCACTTATTAATCAAAAGGACTATGATGAGGCAGTATCGAATTTACAGAAGGCGCTATATTTGTCTAAAAATGATGATACAAAGTATCTTGTTCTTTATAACCTGGCTTTGGTTTATTACTTTGATAAAGAATACGATTTTGCACTCTTTTATGTGAATAAAGCAAAAGAAATAAAAGATGATGACGAACTTCATCTCTTGAATGCCGAGATATATAAAAACAATAATAATAAAAAAATGGCAGCAAAAGAGTATATGTATTTGCTTTCAAAAAATCCGGACAATATAGAATATGTAATCAATTTGACAAATATATATATATCAAAGCATGATTATCTAAACGCGAGAAAAGTTTTGAAACAATATATAAAGCGTAATCCGCAGGAAAAGAAAAATCCTCGGTTTAAGCCGTGCAGACTTTTGCTGTTGTAAAAGTTTTGTGTTATAGTTTTATCTATGAAAGTTAACAGTGTATCATCAGTTATAACACCGAAAACGACAGGCTATACAGCGGTTGTTGGGCTGGGCTTAACTGCATTGAGCGGTATGTCCGAGAGTAAAACTTTTAAAAAGGCTCACAAACCGCTTGCAATTTTTTCTTTAATAGCGGCAATTTTGCACATAGGATTAATTGAGTATTACAATTATAAATTTAAGGTTAAGTAACGAGCGTATTTTTAGGAATTTTTTATTGTAACAAAATACACTTATTGTTGTTACAATTACTTTTTCTTTACATTGTTTATTATACAATTATTTTGAACGAAAGGTATAGATGGTAAACCTTTTATAAATGTGCCATACCGAGAGTTAACAGAGGTTTTTAATGTTTAATGAAGTAAAAACACACGAGATTACGGTTGATACGGTAATATTAACAATAAAAAATGATGCGCTTAATGTCCTGCTGGTAAGACGTAATAATGAGCCGTTTAAAGACAAATGGGCAATCCCCGGAGGATATGTAAGAATGTCTGAAAATCTTGATGAAGCGGCTGTCCGTGTTCTGAAAGAAAAGACAAATGTAGAAAATATTTATCTTGAACAGCTTTATACGTTCGGTGATCCGCTCAGACACCCTGTTTCAAGAGTTATAACCTGCGCATATTTTGCACTTATACGTTCTGAAGATGTTGATGTTGTTACAACGGATGAACTGGCATGGCACAAAGTATCTGAACTTCCGCCTCTTGCATTCGACCACAAAGAAATTATTGAGTATGCATTAAAAAGAACTCGCGAAAGATTAGAAATGTGTCCGGTTGCATACCAGCTTTTAAATGAGAAATTTACATTAACAGAGATGCAAAAAGCTTATGAAATGATTATGGAGAAAAAACTCGATAAGCGTAATTTCAGAAAAAAAGTTATCACAACAGAAGGTTTAAGAGAACTTAACGAGTTCTCTAAATCATCTTCAAAAAGACCTGCACGGCTTTATACATTTGATAATATCAAATTAAACTCAAAGCGTGCTCATTTTATAAAAAAAGGGGGTAAACAGTAATGTTAAAATTACTTTGGACAATAATGGTTGTATCAGCAGTATTAATGATAGTACTAATATTAATGCACTCACCAAAAGGTGACGGAATTGCAGGTATAGGCAGTGCCGCACAAATGTTTACATCGCAAAAGAGTGCCGAAAAAGGTTTGAATAAACTTACAGGCATAGTTGCTTTGATATTTGTAGTCTGTGTATTTATTCTCGGATTTGGTATCGTAAGCTAACAGAAAATTTTTATAAATTAGAAAAAAGGATTGAGTTATTCAATCCTTTTTTTGTAAATAAATGTAAAATTTTACCCGAAAAGACTAAAGTTTTTTTATAATTCTGCCGATATTCAAAGTATTAAAGTTGATTAGTATTCTAAAAACAGGTGCTTTGTGCATTCAGGAGTTTTTAAATGGTCGATTCTGCATCCTACACAACAAAATATTCAGGAAAAGGATTATACAATTTTTCCGAAGAAAGCAACAGAATTGTTGTGGAAAAATTAGTGAATGAACTTCAGGCTGAAGGACGTTTATCAGAAGCTGAAATTAAATTCTTGTCTCAGAGTAAAGAAAAGCGAAATTCAGCACAGCTTTTAGACAGCATAATATTATCCGAAATCTCTATGCAAGATTATGAGAATGTTTTGTATCTGAAAAATTATACGGCATACGGCGGTACTATTAATCCTGAACAAAAAGTTCGTAATATCAGATATAAAGACAGTTCAGGCTCTATTGTCGCAACATTACAAATTGATACTCTCAGCAAAAAAATTAGAATGCAGAATTTTGGAAATATTCTTCCAAAAATTGAATGTTTCACTCCCTATGAAGTGGGTATGAAAATTCAGAAACTTGCAAAATTTAATAGCTGGAGTACAGAAGACGGCGGAGTTAATCTTTTTAACGGAAATACGGAAATTCGTTACAAAGATGAAAAAGGTAATGTTATGGCAGCCGTTATTAAAAAAGAAGACGGGGCTTTTGATACGGTTGTTGAGTATGAATACAACTCGGATTATCGTACAAAAATGATTTTAACAAACGTATATGGTAACTCAATTGTTATTTATGACGGAACAAGTCAGGTTAATCAGACCGTACGTATTGATATAGATAATGACGGAACTATTGTTGAAATAACAAAAATATATCTGGATTAGTTTTTCTGAATAAATTTTTAGTATGTAAAATTTTGTTACTTTTTGCAAAAAAGTAGCAAAAATTTTTTTTAAGCACTTTAATATGACTAAGCAGAAAAGGACAAATAATGAAAATATCAGAAATCCAACAATCCAATCCCGGTTTTGCCGCAAAAAACAGTTACTATATAAAAAAAACTATGCTGCAGTCAAAAGCAAAAAATATAGCAGATTCGTTCTCTAATAAAGACACAGATATTCTTGAATCCGTTAAATCACTTATGTTAACAGAAGACGGAGTAAAGGATTTTCTAAAAACAAAAGGTATAACCTATTGTGAAGCAGTGGGTAATACCATACGAGCAGCAAGCGGATACAATGGCGGATTTTATGCTTTAAAGTTTGATGCATCACTTCCACCGGATCTTTTAAAAGTATATTTTGCACATGAACTTTTAGAAGAAAATAATTCTAAATTGGGCGGTCTGCTTAACTATAAAGACATGATATCTCATTTGAAACGTCAGGATATCGTCAGAAAAGGGATGCAGCAGCATACTTACGAACTTGATAATAATATTCCTCAGGAGCAGGTCAACTTAGCTGCGGAATGTTTGTCAAAGATGTCAAAGAAATATATTAAACCCAAAAAATTATTTTTTATAGAAAATGAAGCTCACTACTATGATGCGTTAGACAGGGTTGTATATAGTGTAAATGCTCTGTCTCAGACTCTTTTTAAAATGAAACCGACTTATAGAGCGTGCGAATTTATTGTTGATAAAAAAGGAAATGCAATAGGATATAGGTTAAATGCAAAGAATGTTTTCAGTTCATCTCCGATAAAAGAGTTTGTTGAACAGCAGCAGCCCAGTGATGTTTTGCCGGAAATAGCTGACAGTGCTAATAATAAACTTTTTGCAGAATCTTTCAGGTTTGGTAATGCGAAGCCGTATTTTAAAACTGAAAATGCAATTCCGGCAGTATTAAGACATTTGACTGAACGTGTCGGTGTTAAGATGCCGAGCAGGGAAGAACTACAGTTCGTTAAATTTTATGATAAAGATAAGCAGGTTTTGAACAGAGTTTGTTACTATGATTCGTCTACCGGACGTTCGTTAGTTTATGATAATTCAGGCAAATACCTTCATCAGATTGAATATAATAAAGATGATCACGGAAATATAATAGCCTGCTCTAAATATTAAATATCTGCTGTCATAAAACTGTTTTTGTAACTGTTTATAGCTTTTATTTGTTCGGCAAAGTCTTTGTACTTAGCAGTATGTATGGCTTGTGTAAGCTCGATGGCTTTTTGGAAAATAATACTAAACGATTTTTCGGAGCGTTCGTTTATTTTAATCATACCGGCATCTTCAAAGATTTCAAGCAGTGTTTCTGTTGCGGCATTTGTTATTCCCAGTGCTGATGCTCCCCTGGTGAGGTCAAAAACACCGTCTAAATTATTACAGGTGTACCTTATCATTCCCGAAAATGTTTTTAATATACTTTCTTCCTGCCCCTTTTCACTTGTGTAACTCATGTAGTGGACAGAATCTGCCGCAGCAGTTTGGATTATAGTATCCAAAACATCACTGTCAGCCGGGTAGTCAAAGAACATTAATACATCGCTTTTGTGTGCGTTTATTCTGTTAATTATTGAGTCAAAAATGTTTTTGTATGGTTTAAGTTTTTCTGTTATATTTCTGTTTTCTACAAAAACGGCAACTTTTTTGTCTGTGTTTTTTATGTAGTCATTAACCTGAGGTAAAATCCCGACTTTTTTCCTGTGGTCGTAAATTTTTTGTTTATTTTCATCTTCTTTTTCCAGAGCTTCCGAATGAATATCTTTCAGAATAAGCTGAACAGATGTCGCGCCGTTAAAAACATTGAGCTGCGGTGCGAAAGCAATATCCGCCCTGTCTCCTTTGAGCAGCGGAATATCTCCTTTTGACCACCAAATACAGTCAAAAGTTCCGTTTTCCCATTCAAAAATGAGTTTCAAGTGTTCATTAGATGAACCCATAAGTTTTTTTTCTTTCAGGGTTAAATTATTTATAACAAATGTCGGTGACGGATTTGACATTCCGAAAGGTTCAAGTTTTGATATTTGTTCTATTAGAGATATATCGACATCTTCGGGTGATATTTCCAAATCAATATTTAGTGAGGGGTTCAGTTTTTGTCCGTTTAACATTTCATCTACTGTTTTATTCAATGCTTTTTTTACTTCTTCAAAACTTGTTTTTTCGGCAGAAAAAGTGAAACCGCCGGCAAGTTTGTGTCCGCCGAAACCTTCGAGTTTGTCGGAAATATTTGTAATGATATCATAGATGTTAAGTTCTTTTACCCCTCTTGCGGAGCAGCGGTAAGTTTTTGTTTCTTCCGAATAAGTCATTATAAATGTCGGTTTATAATATTTTTCAACAAACTTTGATGCCGCTATACCTATAATGCCTATATGCCAGTCAGGGTTTGCAAGAACAATAGCGTTGTCTCTGTTCTTACTTTTCTGAAGTTCTTCATCTGCTTCATTGAATAAATCCGTAACCATCTGCTGACGGAATTTATTCATGCGTTCAAGTTGTTCAATGCAGATTTTTATTTCATTTTTGTTATCAGAAATAAGGAGTTTTACTGCCGGTTCTACGGATTCAAGTCTTCCGGAAGCATTTATTCTCGGTGCAATTGAAAATGCGACCTGCTCGGCAGTAAGTCCGTTATCTGTGTTGACTTTGGCATTTTTTAAAAGCTCCGTCAGACCGAAATGTTTACCCTGGGCGATAAGCTCCAGACCTTTTGTTACAAAATATCTGTTTTCACCTATTAGCGGTACCAAATCCGCAATAGTTCCGACAGCAACAAACGGTAAAATTTCGTACGAATAACTCATTTTGTCATACTTTTCCAAAACTCCCTGGGCAATTTTGAAAGCAACACCTACACCTGCAAGTGAGGTTAAGTATTCTATCTGCAAAGGAGTTAGTCTTTCATCAAGCGCATTCATGGCTTTAGGGTTGATGATAGCCAATGCCGGCGGAACTTCCTCCGGCGGTTCGTGGTGGTCGGTAATAATTACGTCACAACCGAAACTGTTTATGAAATTGACTTCTTTTGCGCTGCTTATCCCGTTATCAACTGTTATTATAAGTTTTGGCTTGTTTTGGCTTAGTGCTTTAACCAAGTCTTTCAGGTTGCCGGTGTCATCACTATTCAGGATTTTATTAAGGGTATCGGAGTTTAGTCCGTGCCCTTCTTTATCTCTGTCAGGGATGTAATAGCTTACATTAGCTCCTAAGTATCTGAATGTTTTTACAAGGAGAGATGTTGAAGTTACTCCGTCGGCGTCAAAATCTCCGTAAATAAGTATATTTTCTTTATTATCAATTGCTTTTACGATTCTTTCGACAGCTTTTGGCATATCACAGAAAGCATTTGGATGCATCAGGGTAATTTCCAGAGGATTTAAAAACTCCCGTTTTGCCTCCTCTGATTTAATTCCCCGAATCTCTAAAAGTTTATCTGTAATAGATTTAGCAGAGTTTTTTTCTAATTTACCCCCGCTAACGAACCATTCTTTCCGTCTAAACATGTTTGTTCTTTCAGTATCTCAATTGCTTTTTTCAACTGAACATCATCTTTTGCATCAGCATTTTCTTTTTTAAATTCTACCACAACGTCAGGTGTAATTCCTTTTTTATGAATATCAGTTCCGGAAGGTGTTAAATATCTTTGTATAGTAATATTTATGCCTGCATCATCCGGAAGTTTGTTAATTTCCTGTACAAGACCTTTTCCGAAAGACTGTTCACCCACAATTGTTGCTCTGTGGTTATCTTTTAATGCTCCGCTTAAAATTTCGCTTGCAGAGGCTGAACCTTTGTTTATTAGAACAACAATCGGCTTTTCTGTTACCTGGTGTCTTCTTGCTCTGGTCGTTGTTTTATAACTGTCACGGTCAACCGTGCTTACGATAACTCCGCCGTTCAAAAGCATATCAGAAATGTAAATTGCGTTTGTTAGCAAACCGCCGGGGTTTGAACGAAGGTCAATGATAAACCCTTTTGCATCAGGAGAACTGTTTAAAATTGTTTCAATTTCTCCTGCGGCATTTTTGCTTATAAAGGAACTTAGTCTGATGTACTTAATTCCGTCTGGAATAGCGGTCTCAAACGGAGGCTTTTCTGAAACGGATTTTATTTCTATTTCGTCACGTACAATGCTGTACCATTTGTTAGGAACGTCTTTTCTTTTTATTAAAAGTTTTACGGTAGTGCCTTTTTCACCTCTGATTTTGTCGGCTGCCACATCAATGCTTATACCTTTTGTACTTTCTCCGTTAATTTCTAATATTTCGTCATCTGCAAGAAGTCCTGCTCGTTCTGCAGGTGAGTCTTCAAGCGGTGCAATAATTACTAATTTTCCGTCTCTGATACCAATTTGTGTACCGATACCTTTTAAGGAACCTTTGATTGACTGGTTTTCTTCCGAAAACTCTTTCGGGTCAAGGAATCTTGTATATGGATCATCTAAACTTGCAAGCATTGTTTCTATCGCAACATAAGCATCTTCTTTTGTTTTGAGTTTATGCTCGTATTTGTATCTCCATCTGTCCCAGTCCTGAGAGTTATCCGTAGGGTCATAATATTTTTTGTTAATAAGTGACCAAACGTTCTCATATAGTTCATCCGGTGTTGCGGAATAGACATTGCCTATTGTAGTAAGTAATGCTGTCATTAATATTAAACTTGATGTTATAAATTTTTTCTTCATTGTTAACCTCAACTCCTCTTTATTATAAAATAAAAAGCGCTCTTTATATTATACTACACAATTATTTTACATTTTTCAAATACAAGGGAAAGCGGGTAAAAATTTTTGTAACTATAATAAAAATCCCCCAAAACATTTATGTGTAACGGGGGATTAATAATTATTCTTTCAGCAAAACTTTATTTTGCAAGTTCTGCATATAATAATTTATCGAAGTAGTACAGTGTCATTTCGACCAAAGCCTGAATGGTTATATCATAATGGTCTTTTTTACGGTTTGTACCTGCCCAGTCTTCATGTTCAGGAGCTGCCAGTGATGTTACAGATACTGGGTTGTTAGTGAAGTTACCTGCTGTTGCAAAGCCCGCTGCTGCGCCGGCAACAATGCCTGCTGCTATGCCAAAAGGTCCTGCGACTATGCCGATTGCTGCTCCCAACATAGACTTACCTAATACACTTCCAATGAAGTGACCAAAGCCTGTATTGTGGTATGTTCCGTCTACTTGTGAAGTTGTTCCGTATGGACAGTCATTTGTGTTTTCATGACAAGCATCAAGCGCCTTTGTCTGTGCATCTCTGAATACTCTTGTAATTATTTCCGGGTCGATGGAATTGTATGGTGAAGTATTAAGAATATTTTTGAGTAACAGTTTCATCTCTGTGTTATATTCACCGGCATCAGTTGTATCATCCCAGCTTACGTTACCTTCTGAGTCAACTGTACTGCTGCCTTCATATACCCAAACAGAATCACCGCCGTCATCATTAGTTCTTCCGTAATACGTCAGGTTATAAGTAAGTATTGCGTTTGCGTATGCTGTGTGTGCAGTATAAACACTCATGTATTCAGGGTTAGAACCCAGTTTAGTCATTATTGATTTGAAGCTGTCAATTACTGACTGAATGAATGCAACCGTATTATGAGATTCGCTTGAAGGATTGCTGTTATATGCCGTAATCCATGCAGCCTGAATGAGCTTATCAATGTTTGTATCTCCTATTGCATTCATAGCAGAAGGAACAGTGCTCATTAACTCTCGTTTGATGGTTTCTTTAACTTTATTATAGACTTTTGTTGTATCCGGTTGTTCAAATACAATGTTACCGTTTTTGTCTACACCAAACTCGGTATGTATTGATGTTATACCGGCAGTCATTTCGCCGCGTTTTCCGTCAAGATTATCTACCGCATCTGCAACAGCTTTAAAGTCGCTACCCATGGATCTTACTTTCAAGTCATCAACAGCTGCTCTCAATTCCAACGGAGATATGATGTGTCCGTGTCGTTTGATATATTCTTCAAAAATACTGTCAAGCTCGGAACTGAGTTTATACCTGCCGTAAGAAGTTTCTTCAAAATATTGCGAGATCTCGCTGTCGCTAAATATTGTTTTTAATGCATCTCCTTCATATTCTGCTTTTGACGGTTTATTGTTTTTACAGAAATCAGGGAGTTCTTTAATAAGTGCATCAACAACATCTTTAACACCACATTCGGGAGAACCTGAACGTGTGCTTACAACGTTTGAACCGGCAGTGATTTTAGAAATAAGATTTTTCAATATACCTTCAAATTGCTGGTCGGTAAGAGTAACTCCGAGTTTGTCTTCCATATATGATTTTATCTGACCTTTTATTTTATAGATATTGTCAATAATTTTGTCAGATAAATCATTATCAGCTTCACTTCTGGTTCCGCCGCTGCCGCTGATTCTCTGATTTGTTGAATAACCGTTTACCAGTGTCTCCAAATCTATGTTATTAAGTTCAACTGATTCTTCGTTATTCAACTTGTTACTCATAAGTTCCATGAACTTGTCATAAACTTCTTTATTAGATACGGTTATTTCACCGCCTTTGCCCTGGAAGAATTTTACACATTCAGCAACAACATCTCTGTATAAGGAATCCCAAACAGCATCTGTATAATTGCTTTTCTGCTGTCCGTCAGCGTAATCACGCAAACTAGATTTCAGAGCAGAGTTGTTTAACATTTTTTCAATAGTAGGTTTGATGTTGTTGTGTTCAATTGTCTTTTTAAAATCTGCTGTATATCCGGGGATGTCTTCCAGATTTACTGTATTTTTAATATCATTTGTCAATTCTGTTTTTCTGTTCTTAATCTGTTTATACAAAAATTCCATAAATTTATTTATTACATCAGAGGCAACAAACGTGATACCGCCATCTTTTTCCCCGGCTTTTTCATTATAGAAGTTTATACAATCCTCAACAGCATTTTTATAAGCCTCATCAAAGACCGTTTCTGAAAGGTCTAAAGAATCCTCTATAGAATTTTTAAGTGAGCTGTCATTCAGAATTTCTGATACTGCGGTGTTAATTCCGTCACCTTTTTCAACATCGTTGTATTTTGTTCTGTATCCGCTGACTTTAATATCTTTGGATAAATTATCAATAAATACAGTATCTTCAAATTTATATTTTTTCAGCGTGGAAGCTATCTGAGATAATGTTTTGCCCTTTAATGATTTTTGTAAATCAGCAGGAAGTTTTGTAATATCAAGAGCAAAATACATTTCTTCCTCTGATTTGCCTTCACCGGCAGAATAACAACAGTAGAATGCCTTATCAATAAAATCTTCGGTTATGCCGGCTTTTTCCAATTCATTCTTTGTATAATAAACGTTATCGTTGTCTTTACCGTTGTTAACAAGTTTATTAGCACTTGTTTCAGCGGTGCTCTTTAATGTGACGTTATATGTTTGTCCGTCATGTTTAAAGGTGAAATTATACATTTCCTGGCTGTTATTGTGTTCCCATACATTACTGTTTGATGTGTCAGTATCAACACCGGCATTTTTAAGTTCTTCCATAAATTCTTTCCAGGTTAAGCTGCCTGAAACAAATTTTGCAATAATTTTTTCGATGGCACTATCCGGTTCCGGTCTTGAAGCAACGTAGTTGTCTACAACCGGGTCTGTCGCAATACCGTCATCTTCACCGCCGGCAGGTTCTTCTGCGGAAGCCGGTGGTGTAACTTCTTTAGTAGTTGGTGGTGTAACTCCATTAGTCGGGGGTGCAACTTCATCCGCAGGCGGCGGAACATCGTCAGTCGGTGCCGGAGCATCATCAACAGGAGGTGGAGTTGTCTCAGTTCCTCCGAGTTCACCGCTTAAATCTTTGTTAACTCTGAAAACACAACTTTTTCCGTCAATTTCAAATTTTATAACGGTAAATAAAACAGTACCGTTACCTTTTACATATTCCGGCTCGATTGTAACAGGGGGATCCTGTTCACCTAACAAAGTTATCAGTTTTGAATAATCTTCGTCGGTAATCATGTCACCGTTTCTGAATTTGCTTATTAATGCATCCAGTTTCTGTTTATTTAAATCAGGTTTTTCACCCGGTTCCTCAATTATTTCAGCAGGCGCAGCTCCGCTACCTTTCGGAGTTAACGGTGTAAATTTAATAAACTTTTCAGGTTGAATAGCCATACTAGATCTCCTTTTATCTATTTTTTATACAAAATCGTAACTAATAAATTCTTTTGTTGTATCAAAAGAAATACGCAACTGTTTCTCGGAGTTAAATATTATGCATTTACCACCTCCGACATAAAAAGCTGTTCTTCCCTCAGCAGCAGGCATGATTTTTTGAAGTAAATCCTTTGCCTCACCTAATGTTGATACCATTTGAAATTTATTGAGTTTTTCACGAAACTCTTTCTCTTTATCCGCTTCCTCATTTTCTATTGAGGAAAAATTATATTCTGTAATAGGGTGATACTTATTATACTGTATTTTTGGTACATACTCATTGTTTTTTTTCATGAATAAAATATCCTTTTATCTAATAATACTCATATTAATATTCGGCATTTTTTTTTAAAACTTTAGTAAATACATACTATTTGTTACAAAAATTTACATAAAAAGTGTGAGTTACAATAAAAGAAAAGAGCCTTTTTATAAAAAGGCTCTTTTCTTTCTTTATTTTTTTGACATGT
>ONVC01000006.1 GCA_900321205.1 uncultured Acinetobacter sp.
TATCCATTAATCTTGAGGCGTTTTCTAAAGTTAAAGGTGAAATTCTTTTATTAACCTTATTATTTGCTTCTTTACTCCAGCAGCCCTCAATTTTACAAAGTTCTGCGATTCTGTCTTTTCTCGGTTTTCCTTTTGTTTTTTCAAGGACTTCGCAGACTTCCACCATCATATCTTCGCCGTCACCGATGCAAAAAACATCAATAAAATCACTTAGCGGAAGCGGATTAAATGCACATGGCCCTCCGGCAAAAACTATCGGCTCATTTTCTTCTCTTTCAGTGTTTTTTACCCCTACCCCCGACATTTCAAGCATTTTTAAAACAGTCGGGTAGGAAAGTTCATACTGAAGAGAAAATCCTATTCCGTCAAAATCTTTCAAAGCCCTTTTGGACTCAACGCCGTATAAAAACTCGGGTTTGAAATCAGGCTCCGGAGCATAAGCCCTGTCAGCCAAAAATCGTTCAACTTTGTTAACCCTGTCATAAATGATTCTTACACCGAGGTTGCTGATGCCGATTTCGTATTTGTCGGGGAAAACAAAGGCAAACTTAACGGAAGAAGAATGCCAGTCTTTGTTATATGATAAAAACTCTCCGCCGACATACTGATACGGTTTTGTCGCATTAAAAAGTGCGTCGTGCTGATTTCTGAAAAAACAACTCATAAACTTATCGTAACATAAAATTATACATTTAATCCTACCCCTAACAAAATTTTATGAAATATGCTAAAATGTTTGTACACAATAAAGGTAAATATCTTATGTACGATTATAAATTACTTATGGATAAAGCAAAAGAAGCTTCAAAGCAGTCTTATTCTCCGTTTTCAAGATTTGCGGTAGGTGCTTGTGTTCTTGCAAAAAGCGGCAAGATTTATACAGGTTGTAACGTTGAAAACTCTTCTTTCGGTATGACAATTTGTGCAGAGAGGTGTGCAATATTTAAGGCTGTATCAGAAGGTGAAAGAGAAATTTTAGCTATCGCAATATATTCTCCAAATACTGATGACTGCAACCCCTGCGGTGCGTGCAGGCAAGTTATGTATGAATTCCAGGATGATGAAACAGAGATGGAAATAATCACTGAGAGCATGAGTGAGCTCATTGTACGAAAACTAAGTGAATATTTGCCTTACGGCTTTAAAATATAAAATGTATATAGTAGAATTTTTTATAAAATGGTTAAATAAGAATAAGAGAGGTACGGGAGCAAATCCTGAAAATCATTTCAAAGAAAGGACAGGGTTTCCGGAAGAGACAGCTTCAAACAGCGTTGAGGACGAAGCATTGACCTGTGAACATAATTTTATGCCCGTTGACAGTACGGGTTTGGTCTTAGCTTGTACAAAATGCGGGTTTGTTATAAAACATAAATAATCAAATTAGTAATGAGGATTAAATTTATATATGGAAAAATTTCTTAATTTTATATTTTCTAAAGATTTCCGAAATGGGTTTATCTTTGTGTTGTTTACGCTTTTAATGGCGATAACAATATCATCTCAAAACTATTTCTTCCAGAAGGTAATTGAGAACGGAATAAGCAAGAAAGATATTATTGCGCAAAAAGATATTGTTGTAATTGATACAAAGAAAACTGAACAACACAGAAAAGAAGTCGCTCAAAATGTTGAACCGATTATCACTCAGGCGGAAGATGATTTTATAACAACAAACCTGGCAACGTTAAAGAACTCCGTAATGAAAATTCGTGAAAAAGATGTTTCGGAAGAAACAAAACAAAACGAACTGAATGTTTTGTTTGACGAATCAGGAAAACGCGGACTGGTTGAGTTCTTGCTAAAATCAAACGATTCGGATTTGGAATCGGTGTTTGATAAAGCTCAGGTTACGCTGAGTGCTGTTTTGAATAACGGTGTTTCTTCAAATGATTTTGAAAACAATAAAGTCGAAAATATAATTAAACGACACATCCCGAACAGTGTTCCGAGGTATCAGGGAACTCTTATTGTAGGAATCTTAAACCAGGTTATCGTTCCTAATCTTGTAGTTGATGAGTTTGCAACTGAAATTGCCAAAAAGAATGCGCAAAACTCTGTTAAACCTTATGAAGTTGTGTTCAAAAAAGGTCAGAAGATAGTCTTTGAAGGCGAACCTGTAACCAAACTAAAACGTGATGCTCTCAGAGCGGCAGGATACAATGTCCTGGAAGTTAACTGGTGCGGAATCTTAGGAATATATTTGCTTGTTGCATTTTTTACTTTTGTATTTTTACAGTATGAAAGAAATTACGAGAAAAAATATTACAACTCGAAATATATGATTATAATGGGTACTTTTACTCTTTTGCTGGGCTTAATCTCGGCTGTTCTTCCAACCGGATTTTCGCCTGCAATAATACCGATACCTGCTTATACAATTTTATTATCTATATTTACAACTCCGAGAAATGCGTTCTTTGCTTCTACAATAGTTTTGGCAATAATTGCAATCGGTATGCACTGGAATATAGAAATTATTGCGGCATTTATGCTTTTGAATACGGTTGTTATGACATCAATATCAAAGCTTAAATTCTCAAAACGTTCGGACTTGCTTATAGTAAGTGCAAAAATTACTCTTGCAGGTCTTTTGGTCGTCGGCGGTATTTACTTCCTTGAAAAATATATGATGGATATAGAAAATGCTTTAATCCTGAAAGATTTGGGATACATGGTAATTAACTGCTTTATCATAAGCGGTGTTATTGTTCTGGGTATTCTTCCGATTATAGAAAACACGTTTAAGGTATTAACTCCGTATGGCTTGGCTGAACTGGCAGACCATAACCAGGAACTTTTAAAACGTCTTATGCAGGAAGCTCCGGGTACATTCAATCACAGTTTAACTGTTTCTCATATGTGCGAAAATGCGGCAGAAGCAATCGGAGCTGACCCTGTTTTGGCAAGAGTCGGAGCAATGTACCACGATATCGGAAAACTTCAAAGACCGATGTTTTTTGTTGAAAACCAGTCCTTCTACGGAATAGAAAATCCGCATAATACCTGCGCTCCGTCCTTCAGTAAAATGCTTATCACCGCACACCCTAAAGACGGTGTAGAGCTTGCAAAAGATTATCATATCCCGCAGGTTATTCATAACTTTATAATGCAGCATCACGGAACGGGTTTGGTTACTTATTTCTATAATGAAGCCTTAAAGGAAAAAGGTGCGGAAAATGTTAAGGAAGAACAATTCCGTTATCCCGGTCCTAAACCAAACTCAAAAGAAACTGCTATTTTAATGATAGCCGATGCTGTTGAATCTGCCGTAAGAGCTGCTAAAAATCCTACAAACGAAGAAATTGATAAAATTATCGATAAAATTATTGCAGAAAGACTTAATGACGGGCAGCTGGCTGAATCTCCCCTGACATTCAAAGATATAACGGTTATCGGTCAGACATTCTCAAGAATGCTCAGAGGTATGCATCATAAGAGAATAAAATACCATGATGATTTGGTTCAGGAACTGGGTAAAAAACAGATAAAAGACCTTATTCCGAAGCCTATAGTTGCACAACCGACACTTGATACGGATTTTGATGCAAAAATTAAAGAGCTGGAAAATAAAAAAAATAATTCTTCTGAGGAAACATAAGACATAAATGCCTGAAATAAACATTTTTACTGAAAATTTATTTGAAAAACAGGATATTGATGAAAAAGATGTAATTGAAAAAACCCGTAAATTACTGGAATTTTATATTGCAGATATAGGCTCAAAATCTTGTCTTGAAGGAAGAGAGTATGAATCAATAACTCTTGATATTGTTTTTTGTGATTCGGAAAAAACTCATGAGCTAAACAGAGACTATCGTGACAAGGATTATCCTGCCGACATTATTACTTTTGCTATTTTTGCCGATGATGAAAACAGCTTTATCTTTGACGGCGATATTAATCTCGGTGAAATAATAATAGCTATGGATAAGGTTAATGAGTGTGTCAATAAAGATATAAGCAATTCGCAAAACTGGAGGCAGGAAATGTTCTTTTTGATTAGTCACGGATTAATGCATTTATTAGGGTTTGACCACCAGACGGAAGAAGAGTACAATTTTGTTATAGCAGAACAAAGAAAAGCGCTGGAGTGTATTGAGTATGACAAGATATAAATCACAGGGGTTTAATAATACTTTCAGAAATGCAAGAAAGGGGTTTAATCTCGCGGTAAGAAGTGAAATAAATATACGTATTCACGTAACTGTTGCGATACTGGTTTTACTTGCTGCCTGGTATTTAAAATTTTCTGCGGTTGAGTTTTGTATAATTTTAGTTGCAATAGCTCTTGTAATTTGTTCCGAGATGCTTAATACAGCAATCGAATTTGCACTTGATTCAATTTATCACAACAGATATTCGAGAATGGTTGGTATGGCAAAAGATATTTCAGCAGGTGCAGTAATGTTTGCAACCTTTATAAGTGTTGCAATAGGCGTAATTCTGTTTGGTACAAATATTTTATCAATGCTTCATGTTATTTCCTGATTTTTCTTGTCATAATAAGGTTGTTGTTTTTATCGAAGCATTTATCTCCGAGCCAGTGAGCAAGAAGTTTTCCGTCAACAGAGTATATAAAACTTTCTTTTTCTGAAACACGGGTACCTGTGTTAATAATACTTCCGTCAGGTTTAAATTTTTTAAAATTGCAGGGGTAATTTTGTGAGCTTTTATATGTATAGCTGATAAGTTTTCCGTTTTGAGAGTAGTAAAAAGAATAGAACGGATTATCATAATAGTGTACTGCATAACTTCCGTCAGAAAATTTTGCAAGTTTGCGGTCTTTGAGTTCGGTTATTCCCTGAAACAGATAATTTAAGTTCTCGGTATTATTACTGTCATAAAACCTGTTTTTTAAATCTTCATAACTCAGTTGTTCTGTCGCTTCTGTACTGTATTCAACTTCGCCGGTTATGATTTGAGCATTAACAGGAACGCATAATAATATAAACAGAAAAATTAATATAAATCGTTTCATAGATTGTATTTAACGATTTATTTTATAAAATCAACAGAATCACTGCTTCTAAAACCTGAAATTTGTACCAAAGTTTATCTGGGAAGACCCCGAACCGTTATCCTGTTGTGTTTGTGCAGCGCCGGCATTAAAATCCATTCTGCCGTCTTTAAAAGGTTTATATTCGACAGACACTTCGCCTTTGTTTGAATCATTACCAAAGTTTTTTGAATACTTATTTTTCAGCTTTAGCTTGTCTGTCAATTTGAACTCCGGGCCTATACCAACAGAGCCTTTTGTCTGAGCCTCAACTCCGCTTAAAGAATCTGTTTGATAATCAGCTCCAACGGACATTTTTTCGGTTATATCATAATTTGTATAGAGTGTTCTTTTTTGTGAAACGCTGTCAGGATTAATTGTTGTACCATACTTTGCCCCGAATTTTGCTTTTCCGATTGTTTTTTCTTTTTTGTTGGTAATTGTTTTTTGGGAATAAAGCTCTGATGCGTCTTCTTTTATGTATTTGAACGGATGGAATACCATATCAGTATCAAAATCGTCTGTTTTTTCTTTCTTTTCGTTATCAATTTGCGGTGAAAAAGTTTTGTACTGATGAATGTCGCCTGCATTCAAATCCAGATATACTTCTTCATCGGCAGAAACGGGAAGTAAAAAACAACATGATACAACAATTAATAATAATTTTTTCATAAGAATATTATAAACTAAATTTATACATAAAGACAGTTTATATTATTTTTTAAAAGAGTATAATAAATAAAAAAGGAGTGATAATGATTTATAATAATGTTCTTGAACTTATCGGAAATACGCCTTTGGTAAGGTATAATGATAATATTTGTTTAAAACTTGAATACTATAACCCGTCAAATTCAATCAAAGACAGAGCTTCTTATTCAATGCTCAGAAGTGCTATGGAAAGAGGCGAGATTAATAAAGATACGGTTATAATAGAACCTACAAGCGGAAATACGGGAATAGGACTTGCTATGTGCTGTGCTGTTCTGGGACTGAGAATAATAATCTGTATGCCCGAAAGTATGTCAATAGAGAGAAGAAAATCTATTTCGGCATATGGAGCAGAACTTGTTTTAACTCCAAAAGAAAAAGGTATGCAGGGTGCTGTCGATAAGGCAAACGAGCTGAAAAAAGAATATACTAACAGTTATATCCCTATGCAGTTTGCTAATCCTGATAACCCGAGGGCTCACGAACAAACAGCAAGAGAGATTAGAGAAGCTGTCGGTGACAGAGAAATTGTAATTTCTGCAGGAATAGGAACGGGCGGAACGGCCTGCGGATTAAAAAGATATTTAGAAGGTGCACTTGTATATGGTGTTGAACCGAAAGAAAGTCCTTTATTTACCGAAGGAGTTGCTGGTCCTCATAAGATTCAGGGTATCGGTGCTAATTTTAAACCTGAAATCTGTAAAGATAATAACCTCGATGGTTTTATTACTGTCAGCGGCGATGATGCAATAGCAGCAGCAAAAGAACTTGCGCAAAAACATGGTGTTTTTTGCGGTATAAGTTCAGGAGCAAATCTGGTTGCGGCAAAGCAGCTGGCAGAGAAATATCCTGATAAGCTTATTATTTCCATTGTTTGTGACAGCGGTGAAAGGTATTTATCCGTTTGGTAGGGGTAAATATTATGGGTAAATATCGGGGGTAAATACAGTGTAAATATTTTTTTGGTAAAATGTTACCATAAAGGTTAATTATGTTAAAACGAGCATTAAACAAAATAAAAGAAGATATTAAAGTGATTTATGAAAATGACCCTGCTGCTAATAATATAGCTGAAGTTATTTTTTGTTATCCCGGCTTTCAGGCTCTTCTTTTCCACAGAATAGCGCATAAACTTGCATACTGGAAAGTTCCTTTTTTACCGAGATATATTTCTTATCTGACGAGGATTATTACAGGGATTGAGATTCATCCGAAAGCAAGAATAGGAAACAGATGTTTTATTGACCACGGAGAAGGTGTTGTTATTGGTGAAACGGCAATTGTTGGTGATGATGTTTTAATATATCAGCAGGTAACATTAGGCGGTACGGGTTCCGAGCACGGAAAACGTCACCCGACCATCGGTAACGGTGTTATTTTGGGTGCAGGCGCAAAAGTTCTCGGGAATATTACAATAGGTGATAATGTCAGAATCGGCGCAGGTTCGGTTGTAATTGACAATGTTCCTGATAACTGTACCGTTGTCGGAGTTCCCGGCAGGGTAGTTCAGCAAAAAGTGGTTAACCACGAGGGTGTTCTTATGCATAACAGAATCCCTGACCCTGTTACCTGTGAACTTAACAGACTCAAGTATGAAGTGCAGGAACTGAAAGATAAACTTAATAACGCAGAATAAAAAGGTTTAAAACCTGAGAATATGCGGAGTTTACCCTGCCTCTTGCAAAATTTTGCAATATATATTATAATGACCATGTGAGTTGTATTTCAACTCTTATTTTTGATTGAATCTCGTATATTATTTTAATTAGTAGGAATTTTTTATAAGATTTTATTAGAATTGAAAGAATGATTAGAATTATTGATGTTATTGATTAAGAGGCTTTTATTATGTATGTAAACAAGTGCATTAAATGTGGTGCTGAATTTGAAACCAAAAACCCCAAAAGAGTGATATGTCCTAATTGTCTGTATGCGGATAAAGGTAGTGAAAATACGGATGAAAAACCGGTACAAAGTTATAGCTCATATAGCTCCTATTCTGCAGAGCCTCGTGAACAAAGAAATTATCAAAGACCCCAAAATGACGGTTACAGAAATAATTACCGTGAAGGCGGATATCAAAGACGTGATGACAACGGTTATCAACGCCGTGACAATGGCGGTTATAATCGTGACAACCGTCAGGGCGGATATCAAAGAGATAATCGTCAGGGTGGGTACCAAAGAGATAACAGAGGCGGATATAATCAAAACAGGCGTCCGGGCGGATTCAGAAATAATTATGCATCCCAGCAGGGCGGCGGCAGACCTCAGCAGAGACGTCCTCAGCCGAATAAAAGACCGCATAAACAGCCAAGACCGTTACTTGTGTCTAAGGAGCAATTAGAACAGATTGAACTCCTTTATAAAGCAATGTTACCGCTTCCGAATCCGGATGCGCACGAAGTAATCGGCGCAAAAATCGGTATTGAACCGCAAAAAGTATTCTTTGGTATAAATTTGGTACGTCAGAAAATGATGTTGCCAAAATTACCGTTCCCGAAACGTAAATTAGCAATCTCACCGGATCAGATGATGGCAATAAAAGCGCTTTATGAGCCTTTATTACCATTACCTCCAATCGGTTGTCACAAAATTATTGCTGCACAGCTTAAAATGGATGAGTGGAGAGTTCACGTAGGTATTAAGCTGATTCGTGCTCAAATGGGCTTAGACAGATGGAACGAAGAACGTGCTGATAAACCGGCTGATTATATGGTGGCAAAACATCCTCAAAAGGCTGAAAGAAAGGCTGCGGAAGAAGCTGCAAAAAAAGCACAGGAAGAAGCAGCTGTTGCAGTTGAAGAAGCTGTAAGTGAACCTGCTCCGGAAGAAACAACGGAAGAAAAGCCGAAAAGAGGAAGACCTAAGAAAAAAACTGATGAAGAATAATTATATTTCAATTGGTAAAATTCTTAATTTTCACGGAGTACAGGGGGAAGCAAAACTCGGTTATTCAAAGAACCGTGAAGAGTTTTTGTCGCAATTAAAACGTGTTTATGTACAGTCGGGTGATGATTATTTGCCGCTTGAAGTTGTGCGTATAAGATTTACTCCGAAATGCGGGATTATTAAGTTTAAAGGGATTGATACTCTAAACGACATTTTAGAGTACAAAAACAAACTTCTTTTTGTTGAAGAAACGACTGCAAGAGAAAATCTTGAGGAAGATGAGTTTCTGATAGATGAACTTGTAGGACTTGATGTGTTTGACGGAGATAAAAAAGTCGGTGCCGTGGTAGGAGTTTCAAATAACGGTGCCAGTGATTTGTTGTCTGTGAAAACTCACGGTGATAAAATTTCTCTGGTTCCCTTTGTTAAAGCTATTGTTTTATCGGTTGATATCAGTAACAGAAGAATACAGATTAATAATATAGAGGGACTGCTTTCATGAGGTTTGATGTTCTGACGTTATTTCCCGAACTTATTCAGTCCCACATGGATTTTAGTATTATGAAACGTGCCTCAGAGGAAGGCATTATAGAGGTTGTAACTTATAACCCCAGAGATTATACCCTTGATAAACATAAAAAAGTTGATGATACTCCCTATGGCGGCGGTGCAGGTATGGTTTTAATGCCTCAGCCTTATGTCGATTGTTATGAAGGGGTAAATTTATTAGAAAATAGCATTACGTTAATGATGACTCCTCAGGGTGAACCGTTTACTGATGCTTTATCAAATGAACTTGCCGTATATGACCAGATAGTTATTCTTTGCGGTCATTATGAAGGGTTTGATGAAAGAATAAGGGATATTATAAAACCAAGAGAAATCTCTATCGGTGATTTTGTACTGACAGGCGGAGAACTTCCTGCTTTATGTCTTATAGACAGTATTTCAAGAAAAATTGACGGCACGTTGGGGAAAATTGAATCAGCAGAAGATGACAGTTTTTCTGACGGGCTATTAGAGTATCCTCAATATACAAAACCACGTAATTACAGAGGGCTGGAAGTTCCGGAAGTTCTTTTAAACGGAAACCATAAATTAATAAATGAGTTCAGACAGGAACAAAAAATCCTTCGTACAAAACAAAAACGCCCCGATTTATACGAAAAATGGAAAAATAATAACAATTAAATATAACGAATCAGTTTGTCCGTTATATCTTTTGATGAACCGCGTTCAAAAATAATATCACTGCTAATAAAACTACCGTTAAATAACGGCTGGAAAAATCCGTTTTTGGAGAGTTTTCCGTCTGTTCCGACCGTCAGGTCAAAATCTCCGATAATAAATAAACTGCCTTCTTTTAAGTTGTGTTTAGCGGTATTAATAATTTTTTCCGTATATTCTTTATTCAGGTACGGAAAAACATTTCTGCACATAACAATTGAGTTACCATCATCTTTTATATTGTTTAGCTCAGTAAGTATGTCCGATTGTTTGAATTTAACAGAGTTTCTTACAATATCTGCAACTTTATACGAAGATACGTACTCCGATTCGGATATGTAATCACCATTCAAGAATACAGACGCTTTTGGTTCGGTAAAATATTTATTCGTATTTATTCCGTAGTAACGCTCGGCTCTGTATATTTCTGCGCTGTACAGGTTAATTCTTCCGCTTTTGGCTGAGTTTATTACTTCTTTATCAATATCGCTAGCAAAAACCGGTAAAAATTTATTATGCAGTTCTTGCGGTAACCAATCCAGAACCGATACCACAAATGAATACGCTTCTGAACCGTCAGAGGCAGCCAGAGAATATACGTTAACTTTTTCTTTATTGGCAAAGTGCTGCTTAATAAATTTCATTAATACATTCCATTCCAAATCTTCCCTGAGAATATTTGTAGATGTTCTTACAATATCTTTTTCAAAACAATCAGCAGATTTGAGTATTATGGGATTATAAGCCCTGGTACAACTCTTAAATACCGGTTTTCTTGTGTCTGTACTGTTAATTGGTAGTATCTTCATATTAATAATAACAATCGTAAATAAAAATTTTGCTGATATAATATAATTGATTTAAGAGAAATGCGTATGCTCAGGGATTTATTAAAAGAGAGAATACTTATATTAGACGGTGCTATGGGTACAAATATCCAAAAGTACGGTCTTACGGAAGCGGATTACAGGGGTGATATTTTCAAAAACCATTCTGTTGATTTGAAGGGAAATAATGATATCCTTGCACTAACCCGTCCTGATGTGATAAAAGATATTCACAGACGTTTTCTTGAAGCAGGTGCGGATATTATTGAAGCAAATACATTTGGTTCAAATAGAATTTCTCAGTCAGAATACGGGTTAACAGATTATATAAAAGAATTAAACAGAGCTTCCGTAAAGTTAGCAAAAGAAGTTGCAGAAGAATATTCTACTCTCGATAAGCCAAGATTTGTAGTCGGCTCAATAGGTCCTACGGGGAAAACGGCTTCTATATCTCCT
Source organism: uncultured Acinetobacter sp. (assembly GCA_900321205.1). GTDB lineage: Bacteria > Cyanobacteriota > Vampirovibrionia > Gastranaerophilales > Gastranaerophilaceae > CAG-196. The sequence goes on from ONVC01000006.1 coordinate 11,113, forward strand.
GATGTTGAGAATCCTTCTTTCAGAAATATAACTTTTGATGATTTGGCAGGTGCATACAAAGAACAAGTTGAAGTTCTTGTAGAAGGTGGAGTTGACGCTTTCTTAGTAGAAACAATTTTTGATACACTTAACGCAAAAGCTGCAATTTATGCTATAAATCAGGTACAGAAAATTAAAGGTACTGATATCCCGATTATGATATCCGTTACGCTGACTGACAGGTCGGGAAGAACTCTCTCCGGTCAGGAACTTGAGGCGTTTTATTACAGTATAGAGTATGCTCATCCTCTGTCTGTCGGAATAAACTGCGCAATGGGTATCAATGATATGAAACCGCATATTATTGAGCTTTCGGATTATGTTGATTGTTATATAAGTTTGTACGCAAATGCAGGGCTTCCTGATGCTTTCGGAAACTACAAAGATACACCGGAGGTTATGGCAAAAGGGTATCTTGACTTGGCAAAAAACGGGTATATAAATATTGCCGGCGGCTGCTGCGGAACAACTCCCGAACATATTAAAGCAATAGCAAATGCCTTAAAGGGCATAAACCCGAGAAAACTCCCCGAACATAAAAACAAATGTGCTTTTTCCGGGCTGGAACCGTTTGTTTTTAAACGTGAAAACAATAACTTTATTGTTGTGGGCGAGCGGACAAATGTTACGGGGTCTAAAAAGTTTGCCGAGCTTATCGAGAACAACAATATTGAAGAAGCGATTAATGTTGCACGCAGACAGGTTGAAAACGGAGCTAACATAATTGATATCAATATGGATAAGGGGCTCATTGATTCCGAAAAAATGATGAAGGAGTTCCTTAATTATGCCGCAACTGAACCGGATGTTGCCAAAGTTCCGTTTATGATAGATTCTTCTAAGTTTGAAGTAATTAGAGCAGGACTAAAATGTATTCAGGGAAAAGCTATTGTTAACTCAATCAGCCTTAAAGAAGGTGAAGAAAAATTTATTGAACACGCAGGAGAAATCAAAGATTTGGGTGCGGCTATGGTTGTTATGGCTTTTGATGAACAGGGTCAGGCAGCGACAACTGAAAGAAGAGTTGAGATAGTTGAAAGAGCGTACAAAATTTTAACCGAAAAAGTCGGCGTAAAAGATGAAAATATTATTTTTGACCTTAATATTTTCCCTGTTGCAACAGGAATAAAAGAGCATAATATTAACGCAATTTCTTTTATTGAAGCCACAAAAATTATTAAAACAAAATATCCCCGAGTTCTTATATCAGGCGGTGTAAGTAATCTTTCATTCTCTTTCCGGGGACTGAACAGGGTTCGCTCTGCACTGCACAGCGTCTTTCTTTATCACGCAATAAATGCCGGCATGGATATGGGAATAGTGAACGCAGGGATGATAGAAATTTATGATGATATAGAAGAACCGCTCCGAACATTGTGCGAAGATGTTATTCTGAACAGAACGGAAGATGCAGGTGAAAAACTCCTTGAATACGGCAGGGGTAAATATAGGGGTAAATATGGTAGTGAGATTACTCACGAAATAAATCAATCCGAAAACAAGTGGCGCAAAGATACGATAGAAGAGCGTCTGCAATATGCACTTATGAAAGGTGATACAGAATTTTTAAAAGAAGATATTTTAGAGGGTCTGAAAAAATACTCTCCCTTAGAAATGATAGAAAAACCGCTTATGGCAGGCATGGATAAGGTAGGTGTTTTATTCGGTGAAGGGAAAATGTTTCTTCCGCAGGTAGTAAAAAGTGCCAGAGTTATGAAACAAGCTGTTGATATAATAAAAGAACATCTGCCAAAAAATAATGAACAAAATTATTCGGGTAAAATTGTTCTTGCAACCGTAAAAGGTGATGTTCACGATATCGGTAAAAATATTTTATCGCTGATACTTTCCTGCAACAACTTTGAAGTTATCGACCTTGGTGTAATGGTTAGCTGCAAAGATATTCTTGAAGCAGCGAAAGAAAATAATGCAGATTTAATAGGTCTTTCAGGACTTATCACACCATCATTGGATGAGATGATTAATGTTGCAGAGCAAATGGAAAAAGAGGGACTTAATCTCCCGGGACTTTTAATCGGCGGAGCGACAACAAGCAAACTTCATACGGCATTAAAAATTGCTCCAAAATATCACGGTGTTGTTGTGCATACATCAAACGCCTCTGAGGTTGCTTCCGTTGCACAGAAAATAATAAGCGGAGATAAAGAGTTTATAAAATCAATAAAAGATGAACAGGAAAGATTAATAAAAGAGTATGACGAGAACTAATATAATTGAAAAGATGAATGAAGCACCGCTAGTTTTTGACGGTGCTATGGGAACTGTAATTTATGAAAGAGGTGTTTTTATAAATGCCTGTTTTGATGAACTTAATCTTACCCGTCCTGACTTAATAAAATCTATCCACAGAGAATATATTGATGCCGGAGCTGATGTTATTTTAACAAATACTTTTGGTGCAAACAGATTTAAGCTCGAAAAATTCGGACTGGGAAATAAGGTTTATGATATCAATTATGCGGGAGCAAAAATAGCTCGTGAAGAAGCAGGTGAAGATATTTATGTTTTGGGCTGTGTCGGTCCCTGTCTTAACAGAGGTGCTTCTATAACCGTAGAAAATGTAGATAAATTAAGAGAAAACTACGAAGAACAGATTAAAGGATTATTTGATGGCGGTGTTGACGGAATAATCCTGGAAACTTTTCATAATCTTGAAGAAATCGACCTGGCTGCTGAGATAATAAAAAAATATAAATTACCGTTAATTACATCTCTTGCGTGCAGAAAAGAAAAAGAAACGCTGAACGGTTTAAATATAAAAGATGCAATAAAATATTTAGATAAAAATGATAATATTGATGCTGTTGGATTGAATTGTATAATAGGGCCTCACGCTATGCTTTCGGTTTTGGAAGATGTTATTAATTTAACATCAAAACCGTTTGTAGTTGAACCTAACGCAGGGCATCCGCAAAACGTTGACGGCAGAATGATTTATATGTCAACGCCTGAATATTTTACAACGTATTGCCAAAACTTTATAAGACTTGGTGTCCGTGGGGTAGGCGGCTGCTGCGGAACAACTCCTAAGCATATAGAAGAGATGTCAAAAGGGGTAAAATCTCTTACGGGTGTTAAGAAACATCTTGCAATTGAGAAAATTGAAACAATGAGTGATGTTGATATAAAAGTTACACCAACGGAGGAAAAAAGCAATTTTGCACGTAAATTGTTTTCGGGAAACAAGGTTGTAACAATGGAGATTACTCCGCCACGTTCAGTTGTACTTGAACAAGTTTTAAACAAAGTTCGGGAGTGTAAAGATGCGGGAGTTGATGCGATTAATATTCCTGACGGTCCGAGAGCAAGTTCAAGAATATCCTCTCTTGTGACTGCAATTATGATAGAGCGAGAAGTCGGTATAGAAACAATTTTGCACTACTGCTGCCGTGACAGAAACCTTATCGGGATGCAGTCCGATTTGTTAGGCGGATATGCGGCAGGACTTAAAAATTATCTTATAGTAACGGGTGACCCTCCAAAACTGGGTGATTATCCTGAAGCAACTGCTGTTTTTGATATTGATGCGGTTGGACTTACAAAAGTTGTACATAATCTGAACAGAGGGTTTGATGTTGCAGGTAACGTAATTAATCCTCCGACTTCCATTCTTATCGGTGTCGGTGCAAACCCTTGTGCTGTTGATATTGAAAAAGAGATTAACCACTTAAAAAATAAATTTAATGCAGGAGCAGAATACGTGATAACTCAGCCTGTATTTGACCCTGATGCACTGATTTCTTTTATTGGAAAAATGGAAAAGGCTGATATACATTTACCTCTTGTTGCAGGTATATGGCCGCTTGTTTCACTCAAAAACGCACTGTTTCTGAAAAACGAAGTTCCGGGAGTTGTTGTTCCCGATTCTGTTATTGAAAAAATGGAAAAAGCTAAAACAAAAGAAGACGGTGTAAAATACGGAGTTGAAATAGCACACGAAATAAAAGAAATAATCAGCTCATACGTAAACGGCTACCAGATAAGTGCACCGTTTGGCAGAGTTGATATCGGGTTAGAAGTTGTAAAATAATAAATTAAGCAAAAATGCTGAATTGTTTAGCATCTTCTTTTTGCTGTTTTTTGATTTGTTCAAGCACAGCTTTAGCGTACTGATATTGCAGACTGTTTGTCAGCATATCAATTTCCATTTGTGTGTCCATTGCACACAAAGCCTCCGGAGAACAGCCAATACCACCCGTTGTATCACCCGGGGTGCACATTAATCCCATTCTTGCGTTATTAATGTTCATCATGTTCATAATTGCATTATTTTTTGCATTGATATAATGCATCGCAGACATTGCTAAAATTGCTGACATAATTTCTCCTAACCTTTCCATTATCATGTTAACATATTTTTTAAACTTGTCTATTCTACCCAAAGGTATAATTTTAAAAAAAATTTTGTTTGTGTTACGATTTTTTTGAGGAAGAAAAGATAATTTACGCAGAATACAGACGCAATAGAAATGAATAGTTTGAAAGACAACAAAACAATAGGAATACCCAGAGCTATATCGTATTACAGTAATTATCCGTTCTATTACGGATTTTTTACTGCACTCGGACTTGATATTGTTTTATCCGATAAAACAACAACAAAAACCATAAATGACGGCTGTAAATTTGTTGTATCAGATACTTGCCTTCCGGTAAAAGTTTATGTAGGACATGTTATAAACTTGCTTGAAAAAGGATGTGAAACAATATTTATTCCTTCTCTTCAGGCTTCAGCTTACAAGGTTAATAACTGCAGTAAGATAAGAGGACTTCCTGAAATTATCCGTAATGTTATAGATAAGCCGATAAATATTATTGACCCTGAAATTAATAAGACAGAAGGAATATCGTTTAAAGATTTTTGTTATAATTTTGCATCAAGGTTTGGTATAACTGATGAAAATATTATAGAATCAGCAATAAAAAACGGCTGGGAAGTTTATAATAATTTCTTCAAAATGTCTAACTCAGGACTTGGTTTTGAAGATGCTCTTAATAATGCCGTAAAAGGAATAATGGTTACAAAACCTGTTCAGGTCGTTAAACCCCTTTCTGTTGTAATTATGGCACACGGATACAATTTGTTTGATGAGAGAATTTCTCTTAATTTAATCAAAAAGCTTGATAAAATGGGAGTTAAATCTTATACGGCTCTTAATGTAACAAAAAATGATGCAATAAAATCAATAGAAGAGCTGGGTGAAATCCAGTACTGGGCAAATGAACTTGAACTCACCGGAACGGCAGCTTATTATATGCTTAATAATAAAGTTGACGGTATTATTGCCCTTTCTGCGTTCGGTTGCGGACCTGATTCTTTAATGGTTGAAGAAGTTCAGTACCATGCAAAAGAAAAAAATATTCCGATGATTCACATTAATATTGATGAACATACAGGCGAAGCTGGTTTTGTTACAAGAATAGAAGCTTTTGTTGATATGTTGTTCAGAAAGAAAAGAAGAACATTAGAGAAAGAAAACGTTATTAACTTACTTCATACAGCAGCAGGTATTAATAAAAATACTGTCGAAAAAGAAAAACAAAAAGAAGAAGCTTTGACAAAATAGTAAGGGCAAAAGTATGTTTCAGTATTGCGGCGCTATACATATTCATTCACTATTTTCAGACGGAACAGGGGATTTAAAAACAATTGTTAAAGCTGCAAAAAAATCCGGTTTAGACTGGGTAATCGTTACTGACCACAACACAATAGACGTAGAAGAAGGCGTTTTTGAAGGTGTTTATGTCGTAAGAGGTGAAGAAATATCACCGCACAGCGAAAATCATTATTTGGCATTAGGGATTAATGAAGTTATTGAACCTTGTGATAATCCGCAAATATATGTTGATAAAGTCAGAAAACTCGGTGGTTTTGGTTTTGCAGCACATCCTGACGAGGGGGTTACGGTTGATGAAAACGGCAATTGTATTCCGAGAAAAAACTCAAATCATTGTATCCGGTGGACAGATAAAAAAGTTAAACCTGACGGAGTTGAAATCTGGAACTGGTTTTCTAACTGGGCGGATAATTATGATGACACATCTCTTTTAACAAAAGCGTACTCATTTTTCTTTAAGCATAAAATAATAAAAAATCCTTCTCCTTTAACATTAAGCTGGTGGGACAGTTTGAATAATGAAAGTGAAAATGTAGTTCCTGCGCTTGGCGGAGTAGATGCTCACGCACTTCTTATAAAAGATTATTTAATACCGCTTTATATTTTTCCATATACAACCTGTTTTAAAACAATAAATAATGTAATTAATCTGAAAGAACCTTTGTCCGAAAATTTTAATGAGGCTAAAAAGCAAATCTTATCAGCAGTAATAAAAGGTAATAATATTATTATTAATAAAAATATTTTTAAAGACATTCCGGAATTTTTAATCTGCAATAACGAAAATATTGCATACTGCGGAGAATGTATAAATTTAGAAGAAAATACAACTTTGAAAATAAAATTAAATAAAAAGGCTGATATAAAGATTCTTTTAAACGGAAAAGAAATTTTTAAAACAAATGATAAAGTTTGTACTATCAAAGTAACAAAAAAAGGAAAATACAGAGCTGAGTTCACGTACAAAGGAAGAGGATTTGCATATACAAATCCGATTGTGGTTAAATAGATTTGAAAGCATAGCTGAAATGATTATAAAAGATAAAAACGGAAATATAACAATATCACAAATGGATGACACAATCGCGGCTAAGGAAAGAGTTATTGCCTGGCCGAGAATGGGTAATATTGATTTATCCATGGAAGCTCTGGTAAGTTCTTTAGGTGCAAAAATTGTTATGCCTCCGCCAAATACCAATCAGGCACTTGAAATCGGTGTAAAAAACAGTATTGAAGGAATTTGCCTCCCGTATAAACTTAATCTTGCAAATTATGTTATGGCTCTTGAAAAAGGTGCAAATACGCTTATGATGTTTCAGGCTCCGGGCTCGTGTCGTTTTGGTAACTATACAAAAATGGCTCAAAAAACACTCAAAAAAATGGGATATGAGTTTGATATGTGCGTTTTTGATATGTATCAAAGCAAGATGAAACAAACGCTAAAAGCGTTCTGGCACGTAACACACTGTCTTAATCCGTATAGATATTATAAAGGGTTCAGCACAGGATTTAATAAAGCATTTGCTATTGATACTGCTGAAAGACTTTTGTTTTACACCCGTCCGAGAGAACTTAACAAAGGTGATGCGGAAAAGTGCTACAAAAAATGGTACAAAATTATCCATGAAACAAGTTCTATCTCAGGTTGTAAAAAATTAAAAAAGCAGGTTATTGAAGATTTTAAAACTATCCCGATTGATAAAGACAGAGTTGTACCGAAAGTGTATCTACTCGGTGAGTTCTTTGTGCTTCTTGACCCTTTTGCAAATCAGGAAATAGAAAAAACTCTGGGCGATTTAGGTGTAGAAGTTGAAAGACAGATATTTTTCTCGGATTGGTTAGAACACGTTTTAAAACCGTCTTTCTTTTATAAAAAAGAATCTCACAGAGAAAGATGTGTAAGATACGCACAAGATTATATGAAAAGAGCGATAGGCGGTGAATGTATTGAAACTGTTGGCGATACGGTATATGGTGCACGAAATGGTATTGATGGTATAATACATATAATGCCGTTTTCCTGTATGCCGGAAATCGTTGCTCAAAACATTTTACCTAAAGTTAGTAAACAAGAGGATATTCCTGTTTTGGAACTTGTTTTAGATGAGCAAACGGGTAAAGCCGGAAATATTACAAGAATAGAGGCTTTTATAGATTTGGTTAAAAGAAGGAAATTAAAGAATATAAAGGAGAGTGTATAAAATGACAGAAACAAAATCAAGAAACAGAATGACATTTGAAAGACTAAAATATTACAGACACCTAGGTGGTGGTGCGTTAACTTGCATAAAAAGTCGTTTGTCAAAAACACCAAAGCCCTTATGTTTTTCACTCATGGTTACAAATAAATGTAATTGTAACTGTGATTTTTGTTTTTGGAAGCATAAAAATGATCATGACGATATGCCGCTTGATGAAATTCAAAGATTATTGAAAGAAGCAGGAGAGATTGGATATTTAGACAGTATTTTATGGGGCGGCGAACCACTATTAAGACAAGATTTTACAGAAATTTGTAAAGCTTCCCACGATGCGGGTTTATATACGAAAATAGCAACAAACGGGTGGTTTTTACAGGAAAATCCGGGGTTTGGTCAATATACGGATTTGATGTTTGTTTCTCTTGATGCTATCGGAAAAGCTCATGATGATATAAGACATTTGCCGGGAATCTGTGACAGAGTGATGAATGGTGTTGAGTACCATAAGATACATTCTCCAAAGATGAGAATTTATGTATGTTGCACGGTTTCTGCCCAAACAGACTTTGAACAAATAAAAGAGGTTGCTCAATATTGTAAAGATGCGGATATTCTTTTGTATTTTACGGTTAATAAATCAAATCAGGCTTTAGAAGAGGCTCAAAATGTAAAAGATACCGAGCTTGAAAGTGATCAGTTAAAGGAAATATTTATAAAAATTAAAGATTTGAAAAAACAAGGTTTCCCGATTAGAAATTCCGATTACTTTATGGATTATATTATTGACAAAAAAAATTATTATGAATGCCACTGGCCAAGAATTTCTACCGTAATATACTCAAACGGTGATATGCTTCAATGTTACGACAGACAACCATTCATAAGTGTAAGAGGAAGAGCTTTAAAAGATGTTATAAAAGACCCGGTCTTTGTAGAAAGTGTAAATAAATGTAAAGATTGTAAATTGGCTTGTGTAGGTAACTATGCCCTTGATGCATCAGGACTTTGGCGCTTAGAGTGGCCTGCAATCAAATCACTCATGCAGATTGCTATTACATAATCAGCATGCCATAATTTTGTTATGGCTATCACAGAGAATCGTGGAAGGATTTTTATAATGTTGAAAAAGTTATTTACGTTGTTTATATTACTGGCATTTTGTTCTAATTATGCAGTTTTTGCCGCAGACCCGACAGCTATAAATCCAAAAAGCAGTGACGCTTTTGAGGATAACGAGCAGGAACTGAAAAAGGATAATTCCGTAAGGTCGCCATTAAGCGAGATAGAAAAAATATACAACGGAAAAGAGAATGCAGGCTCCAGGAATATACTGTATCAGGCAGGATATAACCTCTTTACGGCAACAAGTGCCGCAGTTTCAACGACAGGAAAGTACGATAGTTCATACAAACTGGGTATAGGAGATAAAATCAATGTGTTTTCATACGGTGATTCTGTTGATGTAATATCATTGTCAGGATCAAATCTTATATCTCCTAATACGACCGTCAGTATAGGTTCTAACGGAAGTATTTTTATTCCGGGCGTCGGACTTTTTAATGCTGATGGCAGAACTTTAGGCGAAGTTGAAAGCGAAATAAATAATGTGGCAAGAAAAAAATATTCTAATATGAAAATAAGACTTCAGGTTGCTTCCGGAGCCTTTTCGATCTTTGTATATGGTGAAGTAAGAAAGCCGGGTAAAGTTTATGTCGGTAATAATACTACCATATTGGATGTATTAAATGCAGCAGGTGGGGTTAAAAAGTCAGGTACTTTAAGAAATATTAAACATAACAATAAATATGTTGATTTGTATAATACTTTGTTTTTAGGTAATGACAACGGTATTATGTTAAGACCTAATGATAAAATTTTTGTAGATAAAATTAAAAATACAATGGCATTCAAAAATGGTGTTGCAGCCCCCGGTATTTATGAGTTTAAAACCGGTGAAACCGTTGATGATATTATTAAATACGCAGGCGGCTTATTGGTAACGACTCAAAGAGATGATGTTACCATGGTTAGTTTTGATAAAATTTTAAAGCAAAAAACAGCTCAGAATGTACCTTATTTAAAAGCTAAAGCAACAAAGCTGTCAAACGGTGATACTTTTCAGTTCAAAGAACTCTATAATGATGTGGAAAATACTGTTACAATACAGGGAAATATCAAGCATCCTGCAACATACGCATACAAAGAAGGTATGAGATTATCAGATATACTCAAAAATGAAGACGAACTCAGAGAAGAAACATTCATATATCAGGCTGTTATAAGAAGAATATCCGGTCAAAATAACGTTATAGAAACCATTCCTATATATTTAAAAGAATTTTTCTCAGGAATGAATGATCCGATTTTGCAGCCAAGAGACGTTATTACCATTTATAAAAATACAAACTCCAGTTTTGTTGATGTATATGGTTGTATAAACACTCCAAAACATATTCCTTATACATCTAATATGACATTAAAAGATGTTTTATCTGATATACAATTTATGGAATCAGAAGTAAGTTCAACAGAAATAAATACAAAAACAGATGATAATACAATCTCTCAGTCGGATAAAGAAAATGGAGATGTTCAGATAAAAGTATCTACTGAAAATTCCAATAAACTTATTCCGGCAGAAAAAATTGCAGTTGAAATATCAAATGCTTCCGGTTCAAATCTGCGATTATTATATCTATATGACATTATGATTCGTAGTGATGCTGCTGCATCAATAAAATTGAAGCCGGAGGATAAGATTTTCTTCAGAACTCTCAGAGATAATGAAATTATTAAAACCGTTAAAATTTCAGGCTTTGTTAAAAAACCAGGGGTATATTCGTTTGTGAAGGGGCAAAGATTGACTGATATAATTGAAATGGCGGGCGGACTTGATGAAGAGGCTGACTTAAGAGGTATTATTTACAGACGGTCCAATGTAAAAAACAAACAGGTCAATTTGGCAATTAAAAATACAGAAAAGGATATAAGACTTCTTGAAGGAAGGCTTGCCTCCGGTTATAAGCAGAGTGTTAATGATCAATCAACAAAAATGACACTTATAGAGCAAATGAAAGAAAGCAATGAAACAATTGCAAAACAGTACAATGGTCAAATTGCACTAAATATTAAGAGCAATGATTTAAGTAAAATAAGTGATTATGACAATCTTGAATCCCAAGATGGTGATGACATATATATACCAAGAATGTCTACTTATATCGCGGTAATAGGTGAAGTATATAATGAACAGGCTTTTGTTTATAAAAAAGGTGCAACCGTTAAAAGTTATATCAAGCAGGTCGGCGGATATACACCGAATGCAAACAAGTTCAGAATATATAAAGTCGGAGTAAACGGAAGAGCTGAAAGAACACATTTAAGAACAAAAGTGGCTGCAGGAGATACTATTGTTGTACCAAGACGTATAGCAGGAAATGACTGGTTAACTCCTATTTCTCAAACTTTGACTTCTTTTGCGAATATAGCGCTAATGTTCTTTCTTGTTAGAAGATACTAGTTATGGATTTGAATACATGGAAAAACGAAATTACAACCGAAGATATCCGGAAGACTACGGATTCATAAGAACAACTTGGATTACATTGTTCCTGTGGTTTGTAGTTTGGCCTGCGGCATTCTTGTGGTACACAACTTGTGTTAAAGGCTGGAAGAATGTGGATAGACGCAAACGTTATGTTTACACGTCTAACCATCAGTCTTATATTGATCCTCCGTTAATTTCAGTTGTTGCAAACGCTCCGGTTGCGTATATGGCGAAAAAAGAACTTTATGAACACAAGAATCCTTTCATAAGATTTTTGGTTATAAGTTTAGGTGCTTTTTCCGTTGACAGAGAAAATCCCGAAAAAGCAACAATAAAAACTATTATTGATATAGCAAAGAAAACAAAATGGAACATAGGAATGTTTCCTCAGGGAAGACAGATAAAAGATGGCGAAAAATTCAATGATATAAAGCCGGGGTTTGTTGCAATTGCAAAACTTGCCAAAATGGATATTGTTCCGATTGCGATATGTAATTTTACAGGTTACACCTGGATTCCTTTTATGAAACATCTGACTTTAAAAATAGGTAAACCTATATCTTATGAACTTCCGGAGGAAGAAATTGTAAAACAATGGGTTGATTATATGAAAGCGAATGCAGATTAACCTATTGAATATACATTACCCCTGTGATACCTTATAAATAGCTTTGAAACACAGAGGAGAAATATAATGAGAGTAAAAGAACAAAAAGCCATGTGGCAGTCGAACTCAATGGGTGCTTTTGACAGACTTAAACTTAATTTTAATAATTTTGTAATAGACCAGACAATTAATTATTTGGGACATAATTTTTCAAAACAAAAACTTATAAATCTTGCTAAAATATTTGAAAAAATCGCAGGTTCAAAAGGTGGTATAAATCACGCAAGAAGAATGCAGTGGCTTTTTGAATCTGAGCACGCTCACCTTTTCTGGTGGAAAAAGATTTTAACAGAACTTCATCCAAATTGCAGAAATAAATGGATTAAAAACTTTTTCGTTAACGGATATTATGGAGATAATCTGAGAAAAAGAACAGAGTTCAATGAAAAGAACGGATTTTTTCCGCCAACAGTTTTACTTGCAAGTATTACAAAAAACTGCAATTTCCATTGTAAAGGCTGTTGGGCACACGAATATGATGTCAGAGAAGACTTAACAAAAGACAAATGGAGAGAGATTTTTACAGAAGCTCGTGATGTAATGGGTATTCATATATTTCCGATTGTTGGCGGTGAACCTTTTATCCGAAAAGAATTTTTGGAACTTTGTGAAGAGTTTAATGACTGTACATTTATTACTTTCACAAACGGTTCTTTGATTACTGAAAAAACCGTGCGTGAACTTCAACGATTAGGTAATGTTCAGCCAATGTTCTCAATAAGCGGTTTAAAAGAAAATACTGACGCTGTTCGTGGCGAAGGTACTTTCGATATGGTAATGCAAAAAATGGATATGCTCAAAAAAGCAGGTATATTCTTTGGCGCTTCTGTTGTTGCAACTTCTCAAAACTGTGACGAAGTAACTTCTGATGAGTTTATGAAAATGCTATCAGATAAAGGCTGCCTGTGGACTTGGTTCTTCCACTATGTTCCGGTTGGAGACAGTCCTGATATTTCTATGACACCAAACGCAAATCAAAGAAGACAAATTTTGAAAGCCGTTTATAACGCAAGAAATACACTTCCTATGATGACGGTTGATTTCTGGGGTGACGGTCCTGAAATGATGGGTTGTATTGCAGGCGGCAGACAATACGTTCACGTTAATCCGAAAGGGGATGTTGAACCTTGTACATTTGTTCACTTGGCAACACATAACGTAAATAACTGTACACTTACAGAAGCTCTTGCTTCACCGTTTATGAGTGCAGTAAGAAACGGTATTCCGTATGAAGACGGAAATATGCTCAGACCTTGTATGATTGTTGACAGACCTGATGTTTTAAGAAAATACTATCAGGAGTTTAAACCGTACGAAACTCATGAAAACGCAGCAGCATATTTAACTGATCCGCAGATTACATCTGAGATTGATAAATATTCATCAGAAGTAAAAGAAATCTTAGATAAAGACTGGAGAGAAAATCTCTGGATGACAATATTTCCGCTTGAAGGCGAATATTATATTGACAGAGATCACTTCTGCTCAACAGAAAAACCCGGGGTAAATCAAACAACTGAACATTCTTGCAACGGTCAGTGTGCAGGCTGTGGTTGCCAGGGGTAAATATATTGTGTTGGGTTAGTACCCAATTTATAGTCCAATAATTAATAAAAGTTGTTCTGCAATTATATAACTGAACAACTTTTATTTTGGGCTTTATTTTATTACAAATTTATTCTACAATACGAATATGATGAACTGCGTCTTGATAGTAACAAACTTTAATGCCGGACGAAAACGAGCGGTCAGGTATAAAAAGCGTGTAATCAGTTTTGTATTAAAATATACAAAATTGTTTAAGTTTGTCGATATTGACGAGTTCAGAGAAACAGATTTGACCCCGTATGATACCATATTTGCAATGGGAGGGGATGGTACTGTTAACAAAATCATTCCTTATATTGTTAATACGGATAAAGTTTTGGGAATAATCCCATGCGGTACGGCAAACCTTCTTGCAGCAAAGCTAGGTTTATCAGGGAATATTAATAAGACTATAAAAATAATAGAAAAGCAGAACGTCAAAAAAATAGATGTTTTTGATATTAATGGCGATAAATGTGCTTTAAGATGCGGTTTTGGGTACGATTCTGATATTATATGCAAAACTCCTCAATCGCTGAAGAATAAATTTGGGTATTTTGCTTATTTTATTGCAGGGATAATTTTCGGTTTCAGGCTTAAAAACAGGGATTATAAAATGACAATTGACGGAGAGTTGAAGGAAGTTAATGCGTCCTGTATAATTTTTGCAAATGCGGCTAATATGTATAAAAATGTTGTTACTTTGGGTAATGACACAGAGCTTGATGATGGTTTAATGGATATTTTTATGCTGAAAGTTACTAATCCGGTTATATTTTATCTTGAGTTTTTAAGTATTATTATAGGCATAAGGAATAATAATAACAGGGCAGAATACTTTAAAGCTAAAAGCGTCAGAATAGAAAATAACTGGCTTGCGTGTCATATAGACGGGGAAAAAAAGAATCTGAAAGGCGATATAGATATAAGGATTTTGGAAAAATCAGTTAGAGTTTTTGGTAAAAAATAAAAATTCCTCTTTACAAAAATTTTTCAGCAAGTTATATTATAATAGTAGACAAACCTACATGACAATTTAATATGGGAGCGTAGCTCAGTTTGGTTAGAGCGCATGCCTGTCACGCATGAGGTCGCGAGTTCGAGCCTCGTCGTTCCCGCCATTAACGAAAAAATAAGTCCGCTTGTCGGACTTATTTTTTTTGTCAAAAGTTGTGGAATAAAGAGGTGAGAACTCGCCGCAGGTTGTTTTAAACCTGCCCGAGTTCGAGCGACCTGTGAGCAGAGTGCGGAGGACTTTTCTTTGGAAGAAACGAAGTTTCTGAAAAGAAAATCCGTAGACACGTTTAATGCGAACAGGTCAAGACAGCCTCGTCGTTACCACTATTTACTTAGAAGTCTTGTTATTACGAGACTTTTTTAATGCGTCTGCTTTCGTTTTATAGTGTGTGTTTATGGCTAATTTTGTTATTATTATTGAATTTTAATAAGTTCGAACCTTGTCAATCCTCTTGATATTTTATCCTGTTTATATAGCAGGAGGGTAAACTATGAACAAGGCAACAATAACTCTTAAAGTGGATGACTACACAATAATCTTACACAGAGGCGAAGAAGAACCAGAAGAAATTGAACAGAAACGAATGGCTAGGTACGTAACTTGCCTATGCAATATGGCAATAAAACTAATGGCAAAACACTTTGAAGAATATTGCCCAGAATTACAATCTAAAGTACGTAATATTTTGAAAAAGGGTGAAAGTAAAATATTAAACGGAAAAGTACTAAAGCTGAGAGTTTAAATTCAAACTTTATAGTATAATATCCCTATGAGAAAAAGCTGGTACACACAATACAATAAATCAGTGGAATATGCTTCTGAGGTATTGGTTAAGACTTTTCAAGAAGTTTCAAGAAGAGTTCATAAACAACAGAATTTTGAAGTTACTCACGAAGAATATGTTATTTTAGAAATAATATATCTCAACCCAGGTATTTTACAATTTGAAATAGCACAACAAATTTCAATGCACCGCTCATATGTTTGCAAGTTCCTATTGCAATTGCAAAATGAAGGTTATATCAGACGGGAAGAACATATAAAAGGTAAAAGAAAAATTATATTAAAAAACTTTTTAACTCCAAAAGGTGAAGAACTTTATCATAAAATTAAAAATTACATAATTAATGACATATTATTATCGTCTACTGATGAAGAAATAGAAGAATTCAACCGCATTGCTCAAAAGTTATTAAATAGAGCAAATAAAATGAAAGAAAGATTTGCCATACAATTTTAATCGATATTTATTACTTTAATTGACTATAAGTTATTTATTATGTATTATAATGTTAAATATTTAACATTATTACTTTGTTAAGTTCGGGGAGCAAAATGTCTGAAGCATTGGCAGAAGAAGTATGGAGACCTAAAACAAATAAATGGATTATAACTCTTTCGGTTATGATAGCTACATTTGTTGATACACTAAACAGCTCTATTGCTAATGTTGCTTTGAAATATATTGCGGGAAGTTATTCCATATCAGATGACGAGAGCCTTTGGATAATTACAATGTTTTTAATCGCATGCAGTATTTTGCTGCCTGCAACAGATTGGTGTTCCAAGGTATTCGGGAGAAAAAAATTCTTTTTATTTTGTATTGCACTTTTTGCAGGGGCTTCTTTTTTATGCGGTATTGCACCAAATTTTGAAATAATGATATTGGGCAGAATATTACAGGGATTAGGTGGAGGGTGTTTGTTACCGATTTCACAGGCAATAATATTTGAATCATTTCCACCCGAAGAACAAGGAAAAGGAGTTGCTGTTTTTGGTGTCGGAATATTATTGGCACCTATTATAGGACCGATTCTTGGCGGTTGGCTTACAACAAATTTATCTTGGAATTGGGTGTTTTTTATAAGTGTTCCTGTCTCAATTCTGTCATTTTTTATGGTTATGGTATTTATTGAAGACCCTCCCTATATGAAAGCACAAGGTATGTTGCCTTTTGATACGTTGGGATTCTTACTTTTAATTGTTTGGATTTCATCATTTCAGGTAATGGTTGATAACGGTCAAAAGAACGGCTGGTTTGATTCAGCATATATTTGTAAACTTGGTATTGTTTCTTTAATATCTTTTATTGTTCTTATATGGTGGGAATTAAAAAACAAGAAACCGCTTTTTGATTTGAGGATTTTTAAAAATTTTCAGTTTACAGTAGGACAAGCTATGATAGCGCTTGCAATGGGAATCGTTTTTGCTTCTGTTGCTATACTGCCGAGGTTTTTACAAAGTTTGATGGGGTATGATGCGTATTTAAGCGGTTTAGCATCAGGTCCTATGGGTGTCGGCTCAATGTCAGGTATAGCTTTATCAGGAATTTTATCAAATAAAATTGACCCTAAAAAATTGGTATTTATAGGTGTAATCTTTGTTTTTATTGCTTGTATGATGTTTGCAGGACTTAATTTAACTATTGCAATACCAAATGTTATTTTGCCTAATATCTTAATTGGTATGGGTTCAACATTTATAATCATACCTTCTACAACAATTACATTTGTTAAAGTATCAAACGAAGATATGACAAATGCTTCAAGTTTGCAGAATTTAACAAAAAATGTTCTTTCTGCCATTGGAACATCGTCAGTTGGTGTATTTGTTTCGTCATACTCGCAAATTCATCAAACTTATCTCGTTGACAGACTTACTTTATTAAACAATAACTTTTCTGAGAGAATAAGTTTTCTTGTTTCATCATTTATGCAAACAGGTATGGATAGAGTAACTGCTGAAGTGGCAGCAAACTCAATGATTTATAAACAACTGATACAACAATCAATGTTAAGTGCTTACATAAGTACATATAAAACTTATGCACTATTAGTGCTTATTGTTATTCCGTTATTAATACTTTTAAGTAAAGAAAAAGCTGAAAATGGATAGTATTTTAGAAATATTAAAAGAAACATATTTAATAGATAATTTATTAAGTTCCCATGTATTAAACCAAGAACAAATGCAGCCTTAAACACAGCAATATCAAGTTTTTATTTTTTTGCTTTTTTCAAAAAATCTGAAAGTTTGATAAAATTAACCATAAACGGATGTATAATATGATATAGATTCTAAGATAAAATACTGAATCTTTTGGAGAATTTTATGAAAAAACTGGTACAGTTAACAATAATAATTTCTTTAATTGCAGTTGGTCTGATTATAGGCTGTACAGGTATAAAATGTTTTTGTCTGAAAAAAACAGCACATTTAACTCCTGTTTACTTTGACAAAGGAGTTTATAAAGCTGCCTCTCCTGATAATAAAAATCCGGACAAATATTATTTTTACATTTTTTACGATAAAAGTTCAGGTTATACCGAGGACAACGTAATGGGAATCGGCTTGCCGTTTTCTTGTGTACAAGAAAACGGTTATGTAAAATTTAAATTCGGAGGAGCTACTGAACCGGATGAAATATTTAAAATAAAATCTGTTAAAGATAAAGTTGTTACAGGCTCTTTTGATGATGGATCGTTGCTTATATTTACTCCTATTTCAGATGCAAGTCCCGATAATTTTGACGCTGTCGAATATACTAAAAAAAGAAAATAAGCCTGTTAAAACAATTCTTTTTTCCTGTTAACGAAAAAAAGTACAAAACTCTGTTTAATCCTGTTTGTAAGGTTCGCAGTGAATAGTTATCAGAGTATTAGGCAAAACTTCCTGAATTTTAGCTTCTAATATATCGCAAATTTCGTGGCATTCTTTTATCGGCATAGATTCTTCGCACAGAAGAGTAATATCAATGTCTCTTGTTGAACCGCTTTTTCTGCTTTTCAGATTTTTGAATCCGTAAATGTTTTTACAGTCATTTATTATATTTTCTATAATTTTAATATCATCGTCAGGCAAAGTTCTGTCCAGAAGGTCGTTGAGTGTTTCTTTTATGATAGATATTCCTGTTTTTAATATTATTAAGGCAACAAGTATTGCAATTAACGGGTCTAATAATGTAATCCCTGTTATTTTTATTAAAATTAAACCGATAAGGACACCCAAAGAAGAATACACGTCTGTGCTCAAATGCTGAGCATCAGCTTTAAGTGCGACAGAATCGGTTTTTTTTGCAACAGCAAATAAATAACTGCTTACCAAAAGATTAGCCGCTATCGCAATTAACATTACAACTATACCGGGTGTAGAGTTAAACTCTAATGTGCCATGGGTGATAATTTTTTTACAGGATTCCCAAATAATGTAGAATGATGCGAGTAGAATTAAAACTCCTTCAAAAAATCCTGAAATATCTTCGTACTTCCCGTGACCGAAAGGGTGGTCCTTGTCGGCAGGTTCGGAGGAACGTTTAACCGCAAACAGGGTTAGGACGGAAGCCAGAAAATCGCTCAAAGAGTGAATCGCTTCCGATATAATACACATACTTCCGGTAATAATACCTGCGATTAATTTGAATAATATTATTAATCCATTAGAAATAATAGATAAATTTGCAGCTTTTGTCTTTATGTTTTCAATGCCCATAATCAAATCCTGTTCTATATATAATAGCATAAAATTAATTGTCACAAATAGATTTATTTTGCTTTCGTGATATTATATTTATAAAGGAAAAGATTTTAAGAACAGTTGAGAAAATAGCATGAACTTTTTATTGGTATTTACAGGCGGCGGTTTGGGAGCTCTTGTCAGATATTTACTTTATCTGATTATGCCCGGTCATGCGTATTTACCGCTTGCGACACTGGTGGCAAACTTCTTTGGCTGCTTTGTTGCAACTGTTATTTTTGTATATTTTGCCCTGAAAAGTGGCTTGAATGCAAGTTATAAAGTTTTTCTGATTACGGGATTTTGCGGAGGATTGAGTACGCTTAGTGCATTATCGTTAGAACTGCTGCACTATATTCATTCTGACGATTACCTCAGAGCAGGAATATACATTTTTTCAACCGTAATTGTTTGTACAGCTGCTGTATTGCTGGGTGTATTTTTTGTAAAACACAGTCTAAACTAAGTTTCTGTCAAAATTGTTCTTAAAGTTGTTTGTGATAAGATTAAAAAGTAAGGAAAATACTAAAAATGATTTCACACTGGCAAATACCTCTTTTAATGACATTTCTTGCAGGATTCGCAACCGTTATAGGCGGTTTTATTACGTTTTTTGTAAACAAAAGTAATCTTAAAGTTTTGTCGCTTGGGCTTGGTTTTTCTGCAGGTGTTATGATTTTTGTTTCTTTTACGGAAATTTTATCTACGGCGGAAAACCTTTTAAAAACGTATTATCCCGTAAAATATCACTGGATGCTTTTCTGGGGATTTATAGCAGGCGTAGTGGTCGCAAAACTTATTGACGAGTTTATTCCTGACCACGTAGAAGAAGAGGATTTCTCTGAAAACTGTTCTACGGAAGATGAAAATTGCAAGAGAAAACACAAAATTAAAAGGGCAGGATTGCTTACGGCTATTGCTATTGCTGTTCATAATTTCCCGGAAGGTCTGGGAACATTTCTTGTTTCTTCGCAAAATCTTGCACTGGGAGCTTCCGTTGCAATAGCAATCGCACTTCATAATATTCCTGAAGGCATTGCGGTTGCTCTTCCTATTTACCACGCAACAGGAAAGAAACGAAAAGCTATCTGGTATTCTTTCTGGACG
Organism: uncultured Acinetobacter sp.; assembly: GCA_900321205.1. Taxonomy (GTDB): domain Bacteria; phylum Cyanobacteriota; class Vampirovibrionia; order Gastranaerophilales; family Gastranaerophilaceae; genus CAG-196. The sequence continues at coordinate 31,430 of ONVC01000006.1, forward strand.
GGTATTACAGAACCCATTGGTGCAATAATAGGTTTGGGCTTGCTTCACTGGTTCCTGCCGGAAGCTTTTATCGGATTTTTATTAATAGCAGTAGTCGGTATAATGATATACATATCTTTTGATACTCTGCTTCCGCTTTCTCATGAATACGGTGACTGGCACTATGCAATAACAGGTATAATGTCGGGTATCATTGTAATCTGGGCAAGTCTGTTGTTATTAAACGGATATTGATATCTTTTAAATTTATGGTAATTTTGCGGCTCATGCCTCAGAAAGACGGATTTTTTGTCATTCTGAGCAGGACTAATATTAATATTAATTTACTTTTGTTTTCCTCTTAATTGACCGCAGGCAGCATCGATGTCCGCCCCGCGTTCAAGACGGACTGTAACTTTTTTGCCTGAATGTTCAAGAAGATATTTGAACTTCATAATATCCGAGCCTGATGGCTTTTTGTAGTCGTTTTCGATTACGGAGTTATACGGTATCAGGTTAATGTTGCATTTAAGGTCTTTTAATAAAAATGCAAGTTCTTTTGCGACTGCGGTTGTATCATTAAACCCGTGTATCAGAATATATTCAACGGTGATTCTTCTTCCGGTTTTATCAATATATTCCTTTAGTGCCTGCTTAACTTCGTTTATCGGATACTTTTCCTCAATCGGCATAAGCTGTTTTCTGAGTTCGTGATTAGGTGCGTGAAGAGATATTGCGAGTGTTGACTGCAAATCAGTATCAGCAAGTCTTTTTATCCCGGGAACAATTCCGCTTGTTGAAATTGTTATTCTTCTTTGACCTATCTGAAAATCATTGTTAAATATATCCAGAGCTTTTAATACGTTATCAAGATTTAAGAGCGGTTCACCCTGTCCCATAAATACTATATTTGTAACTTTCAGCCCGGTATCACGCTGAATAGTAAGGACTTGTTCTATAATTTCTTTGTATGTGAGGTTTCTTTTAAATCCGCCTTTCCCTGTTGCGCAAAAAGAACAGTTTACGGCACAACCGACCTGACAGCTTACGCAGGCTGTCAAATTAGCACGGTTATCAAACCTCATCAGCACAGTTTCTACACACTCTCCGTCAGGGTATTCTACCAGATATTTGATGGTTCCGTCTTTACTAACCTGTTTAACTTTTATTTTAGTATCTGTAACGGTTGCGATTCCTTTTAGTTGTTCTCTGAAATCCTTTGAAAGATTTGTCATCTCGTCAATTGAGGAAACAGATTTTGAATAAATCCAGTTATGAATCTGCTTTGCACGGAATTTCGTGGCTTTAAGTTCAGCCATTAAATTTTCAAGTTCTTCTAATGTCATTCCGGCAAGTATCATTTTAAACTACCCTTTATTTACCCCAATTTTTGTTTATAGAACTCTATAATATCTGTTTTTGCTTTCAGAAGCATTGCCTGATGTGAAACTTCGTTTTTCCATTCATTAAAGGAACATGCTGAAGGTAACAGTTTCAGAGGGTTATGTGGAAAGTCTCTGCATATTGAGGGTCTGTCCTCATAAATTGTACACAAATTATCACTGTCGACTTTTGGACAATGATAATAGTAAATTTTATTATCTTCTACCAGTCTGTTAAGAAGTTCAAAATACTCAGGGTTAACCTGTTTGGCTTCTTCTTCCGTTTCGTACGGAACAAAAATTGAAACAAAGTCTTCAGAAAACTTGTCACCTTTCATAGCTCTTTGTTTGAGCTGTGTATAAGAGTATTCGCTAACTGCCAGTTTACAGCAGTCTCCGCACTTGTTACATTCACAACCGGATTTTTTATCCATAATAGATTTGTAAGCCGCTTTGAGCTTGTTTCTGTAATCGCCGGAAAGATACGTAATAGACTGCATCTGCCATTCTCTTAATTTGCAGCCTGTCGGCGGATATGGTGCGAAAATATCTTTTTTTTCAATTTTGCAGTCTTTATGTGTACAGCCATCGCAGGGATTTTCAGGTTTTATTGTATCAAGTTCTTTTCTGATACTTTCAGCTGCTTCTATAAAAATCTGCTCATAATTGTTCTTTAACTCGTTATACTGACCGTCAAGCGAGTTATCTTTCGGTTTTTCATCCTTCTTTAAAAATAAATTTTTATTTTCGGAGTTGTCTCCTGATGTAAAGAAATTACTCATACATAGGATAATACCATAAATTGCCGTTTACGGCAATGTAATCAGAGTTTGGGAATGAAAACATATCATAGGGAGGTTTAAACTATGACACTAAAATTGCAAATCTATAAATGTAACATTTGCGGAAATCTGGTTCAGGTTTTGAATGAAGGTGACGGCAACCTTGTTTGCTGCGGTCAGGAAATGGAACTAATGCCGATTCAGTATGACACAAATGAACTCGGGGAAAAACATACACCGAAAATCGAAATAAGAGAAGGCAAAAAGTTTGTAAGTGTCATCGGTCATCCGATGAATGATGAACACTATATTCAGTTTATTGAAACATATTCAAAAGATAAAAACGAGCTGCATCTCAAATTCTTTTATCCGAACGAAACTCCGGAGATGGAAAGTTGTCTGAAAGAGGGGTTTAGCTCTGTTGAGTATTGTAATATACATCATCTTTGGGGGGATAACAGAATGCTGGAAAATGAAAGCGGTAATTATTCAATATAGGAGAGAAAAATGGTCAGCGAAAAAATTAATGAAATAATAAACGAACAAATCAACAAAGAATTTTATTCGGGGTATTTGTATCTTTCTATGTCAGCCCACATGCAGGAACTTGGTCTTTTTGGAGTTTCTCACTGGTTAAAAACTCAGGCAAGAGAAGAAGTTGAGCACGGGTTGAAACTGCTTGATTATCTGCTTGAGAGAAATAGTTATGTAACTCTCAAACAAATAAGAACACCCGAGTTTGAGTTTAAAGGGATTAAATCCGTTTTTGAAACTCTTTATGAGCACGAAAAATGTATTACCGCTTCCGTTATGAATATAGCAAGACTTGCAGAGGAAGAGTGTGACAGAAAAACTCTTAACTTTATTGAATGGTTTATTGAAGAACAGGTCGAGGAAGAGCAGCAGGTTAAGAATATAATTAAACGTCTTGAACTCTTTGGTGAAGAGAGTACTGCTCTTTATCTTATGGATAAAGAACTCGGTGAAAGAGAAGGGTAAATGGGTGAATATAAAGACAATATGGTGTGTAGTAATGATGCACCATATTGTCTATCCGTTTAATCCCGATATAATATTTTCAAATTTCATACTTCTTGACGCTTTCAAAAACAAAGTTACATGGGGGTGGATATTATTTTTTAAATAATTCACCCCTTCTTCAATAGTGTTAAAGTGGTGCGTTTCACAGTTTGTTATTGCATCAGTAATATTTTTTGATAACGTTCCGATTGAGATAATTTTTGCATCTTTGTTCAGGTTAGATTTGTTGTTTATGTATCTGCCCAAATCTGTATGATATTTAACTTCGTTTTCTCCGAGTTCTCCCATATCGCCGAGAACAATGGCATAGTCTTTATAATGTTCAAAAATTGTATCAACAAAAACCCTCATTGATTCCGGGTTTGCGTTGTAGCTGTCGTTTATGACTTCTATACTGTTCCCATTGATATTTACATTTACCCCCTCCCAGCGCTTTTCTATCGGTCTGTATTTTTTTAGTCCGTTTTGGATTTGTTCAACAGTTAGTCCTAATTTAAACCCTGTATTTATTGCAGAAAGTGCATTCTCTATATTGTAATCACCGCCGACATTGAGTTCGTATTCATTTCCCTGATAATTAAACTTTGAATAGTGAGCGGATTTTTCAAGTATTTCAACATCTTTTAGGGAATAATATATTTTTTCTCCGTTAAACTTGACTGTCTTTTTAATCAACTCGTCATTATGAGCTATAAAAGTTTTTCCTCTCTGGTATTTAACAATTTCGCATTTTGCTTTTGCTATATTTTCTCTTGAACCGAGTCTTCCGATATGAGCGGTGCCTACGTTTGCTATGATTGTAATATCAGGTTCAGCGTATTTTGACAAAAGTTCGATTTCCCCCAGTCCTCTCATTCCCATCTCTAAGACAAGAACCTCGGTGTCATCAGGTGCTTCAAAAACAGTTTGGCAAAAACCGATTTCGTTGTTATGATTAAGAGGTGTTTTAAAAGTTTTGTATTTTTCACTTAGAACTGATGCAACAAGCTCTTTTGTTGTTGTTTTTCCTGAACTTCCCGTAATTGCAACAACTGTAGGATTAAGTTTATTCCTGCGATAGTTTGCAAGTTGAAGATAAGCCGTAAGCGTATCCGGAACTTTTATAAGGAATGCGTTTATATTGTGTTCTGTTGTACAGAAACTTCCGACTGCACCCTTTTCAAGTGCCTGCTCTATAAACTTTTCACCGTCAAAACTTGCACCTTTAAGAGGCAAATAGAAATCACCTTCTTTTATTGTTCTTGTATCCGTTGATATTTTGACATCCATATCTAAATCTGTATCAGCTGAAACATCTTCTATATTTACCCCTGTGGCTTCTAAAAGTTCTCTTATCTTCATATAAACCTCTTTTTGCTAATAATTATACTTTGAATTTGTTTGATATACAATTAGTTTATGAATATTAAAGATGAATTTGATACAATAACTGCT
>ONVC01000065.1 GCA_900321205.1 uncultured Acinetobacter sp.
GAATATTTTAAACCCGTAAAATGCTTCCAGGCTTCGGAGTACCTGTCGTTGTATATATTTCGGTATGCTTCATCAAGTATTTTTTTTGAGTTTTTTGTTAAAAACGGATAATTTGATATTCTTGATAAAGGATTTCTGCGGAATTTTTTATCCGGATTTTTAATTGATTCCTGATATAAGTTATATAAATACGACATAACCAGATTTTCCGTGTTGTACAAACTTTTTTCATTATACTGACGGTCTTTAATATGTCTTACGGTAAACCATTCATCCCTTGTGTAATCCTGAAAATCTGCCCAATATTTTCTTTTAGCCGGAATTTCCGCAAGTTTTGTATAGTCTTCTTCGTTAAGTTTTAATAATTCATCATTAATTTGTGTCAAAGTTTCGTAAATCTTTCCGGAGTTATTAATGACTTTTTGTAAATCTTTATTCGGCAGATTCCAGGAAGTGTTTCTGTATTTTCCAAGACTGCTTGCAAGACACCGGTCATTTTCACTGATTTGTACTTTTACATTTGCAAAGGGTACTAAATCTATATGAATTTGTTTGAGAGCGTCTATAATGGATTTGTCATAGTTTTGTCCCTCAAATCTTTTTGCTATGGATTTGTTGCCACGATGCTTTTTGGTAATTTTTGGCAGCCTTTCCTCAAGGATTTTTTGTCCTTGTTTATCATTAAGAAGTCCGAGTTCATCAAAAATACACTGCAGTGTTAATCCGTTTATGTGTTCACCGGTTGTATATGATTTGTAGTTATCAAGAATAGTTTTTGCATCAGGATTATTTTTTATTATGTCGGTAATATCTTTTACTGTATCGGGAGAAAATATTTTTGTTAAATCTTTTATGACATCTTTATTGTCAGATAAATTATATAACTCAATACACTTTTCAGGATATTCAAACGTAAAATCATTTATACCCAAATCTTGAATTATTTCAAATATTTTCCGTAAATCATCAGGATTTTTTAATTTTGTTGCCATGTTGGCAACGTTGCTGTAGCCTCCGGTCACAAGGCATTTAATCATATCAGTCTTTTGAACCATTTGAGTATGGGTTTTGGCTCTGCTTTCAACCAGCATTTTATAAAAATCTATAATATTTTTATGCTCATCAGGTTTAAATAAACTTAGCGTTTTTAATAAACCTTCAAGCATTTTTTCATTAAAATACATTGGTTTATACTTGTCATCAACATCAAGTATATAATCCAGAGTTTCCGAAAGGCTTTTTTCTGTTTTAACCATTTCTGCCGCTTTTAAAACTGACTCGGTATTTATTATGTTCGTCTTATTTTTAATAATTTCGTCTGCTTTTTTCAATTCTTCGGGTTTGTGGCAGTGACGTAATAATATATGTAAAGGCAATATGCAGCTGCCGCCTAAAGATAAATACGATTTACGGTAATAGATGATAACAGAATCCTTTGTTGTCGGAGGAGCAAGCTCGTAGTCCGTTTTTGGTGTATCCGGAAATTGCAGATGGGGATATAATTGTTTCACCTCGTCTAAGGTTTCGCATAAATTTAATGCCGAGTAGTATTCATTATAAACACTCTTTAAGTCAAAGTTATTATTTTTTACAGCTTCAATCATCTTTTCTTTTAAATCTTCAGGGAAGCTATTATCTGTATTTTCAACAGTTTCAATTTGCTCTAAAATTCTTTGCTGTTGTTCCCCCAGCGGTATAAACAGACTGTCTGTATCAATATTTCCGGCAGACTTTCCTTTTTCAAACGCTTTTTGAATATTAATCAAGCTGATTGCAATTGCACTTATTGCTGCTGATGCGGCTGCGGATACTCCTGATATACGAACCGGATTACCCTTAAAAGTTGTTTTTTTAACAGAATATTTTTCTGCACGGTTATTACTAATTTGGGGTACAGAGTTAATTAACATACACAAAATCTTCCTTTATCTATATACAAAACAAAAAGATAAAAATAATTGCTTAAAAAAAATAAATGTTAAGTTTTTTTACAAAAGATATTCCAAAACCATGATTTCATGGCAATTTTATACGAAGAGAAAACTTTATTATATTAGTTAGGTTTTATAAAGGTTTATTGTATCGTGACTCAGAATATTCAAAATTTTGATAACAGAAATAACGGTTACAGAATGCAGCCAAGAGCTGCTTTGCCTCAGGGGCGACCGCAGCCTCTGCCTGTTCGTATTCCTGAGTATTATGAGCCTAATGACAGAAAAGGAATTAAAGAGATATTAGAGGAAAATCCTATGTATTCAATGGGCATCAAAGGATTTTTCGGACCGTTAATTGAACATCCGATAGCCTCTGTTCTCACCTGGTTCGGGTGCGGATTTTTGCTTGATAAATATACATCTGCCTGCGGCGGAGAATACAATAAAAGTTTGCTTAAAAAGGTTACCAATTTTGGTGACAGAATTGAACAATCAGCTTTTATTCAATCAAAACCAATGCAGTCACTTTTAGGATTATTTAAAAAAGGCGGTCAAAAAGGCGGAAATATTATTCAGAAAAATTCCGTATTGAGAGCTATCTGGAAAACTCCTACAATGCCCGAATGGGAAATTGTTAAATCAGCACGACTTCAGTCTTGTTACAAAAGAACTTCATCTGGAAGATGATAAAGGTTTTGCAAAACTAAACAAACTGGCTCTTGATAAAGACGAACGTAAATTGTTAAAAGGTCTGGCAGATGTTGCTAATACCGAAGAGAAAGCATCAAGTTACATTCAGCTGAGACGCTTGGGTTTAAAAGAAGAAGAGATTAAAACAATAATTTCTTCGGCCGACGGAGGAGTTTCAAGAACTAAAAAAGAAATCTTAAAAGCGTTCGGAAATAAAGATATTGCCTGGCTGAAATCTATTCACAAAGATACGGTAGGAAATACCACCCTTATAAACGAAGTACAGGATGCCTGCAAAAAAGTGGGCGGAAAAGTTCGTGTAGGAATGGGTGAATACAAGCCATTCGGTCATGATATCGGTTTCCTGACTGCACCGACAAAACGTGTAATAGCCTGTGACAGTATATTTAACAGGCTGTTCAGTTTAACCAAAGAAGGTGCTAAAACGTCAACAGGAAGATTCATGTCACGCTTTATGCAGATGGTACACAGAGGCTTAACCTTCGGCGGAGGAAAACTCGGTGTTCTATTATTTATTGCACCGGCTTTTGTTGAAACAGCAATAAATGTTCACAAAGCCGAACCGAACCAAAAAATCGGAACGGGTGTTAATAACCTTGTAAACCATATATCCTGGGTATTCACATTCCCGTTTGCTCTCCAGATTATGCACCATATCTGCGGTGCAAAATATGCAGGAATGGATGAACCTACAATTCAAAAAATCAGAGATAAAGTAAATGAATTAAATAAAGATAATAAAGAAGGTAAAATCAAAGACTATGAAACATGGAAAAACAGACGAAATCAGGTAAATGATTTTATCAAAGAACACAGTAAAGTTAAAAACCAAAAATGGTACACAAAAGCGATAAGAAAAGTTGCAGGCTGGATTACTCCTGATTTAGGCAAAGTTGATGCATATAATACAGGCAACTTTATTACCACAAAATTAAACCAGCTTCGCAATTTACCGCGAAATATGTTCGGTGTACCTTTAAGATTTATTTTATTCCTTGGTTTAACAATGGGAGTCCTTGATACAATATTAAATAAGGGTATAAAGGTAATTTTTGGCGATTCTTATGATTCAATGAAGGAAGAAGAAATTAAAGATGCCAAAAAAGAACAGAAGAAGTTCCTGAAAGAAGATTTGACTGAAAGGTTATACGAAACACAAAGAAGAAAAATAGCAGCAGCCAGAAAACCAAAACAGGCAAACCAAACTCAGGCTAAGGGGAATGCGATTTCTCACCACGGAACTCCAAATATCTTAAATAACGGCAAGAATGGTTTATTACAGCCGGGGCTGATGCCTGCTGAAATGAGTGCTGATAATTACTCATATATTCCTTCTCAGGAAAATACAATTAGAACTGTTACGGAAAAAAGAGACAACTATACTTATATTCCGTCACAGGATTCAACAATAAAATCGAATAAAGAGTCAAATTCTGACAAACGTTCGTATGTTCCGTCACAGATAGCTGCAAATATCTCAAAAACCTGGGATAACTCAGGTTTGCAGGAGGCACTTAACAGAGCGGACAGAGCAGAACAGAGAGCACTAAAAGTTCTCGGCGGAAATTTTGAAGGTATGTAAAAAAAGTGGCTCGGGAGTTTTCTTCCGAGCCGCTTTTTTATCATTGTTTTATACACTGCCGTTATAGGCATCGATGTATATCTGCTTTATGTCTTCAAAGAACGGATAAACAGGGTTCGCACCTGTGCACTGGTCATCAAACGCCAGTTCCACAAGCTCATCAAGATTGTCCATAAATTTCTTCTTATCCACACCAAATTGTTTTATTGATTTTGGAAGGTCGATTTTATCCATCAACTCGTCAACAGCTTTTATAAGAAGTTCAACTTTTTCATCATCATTTTTTCCACCCAAGCCAAGCTCATCGGCAATTTGTCCGTATTTTGTTTTTGCATTCGGATATTTGTATTGCGGGAATATTGCCTGTTTTTTCGGGGCATCCGTAGAGTTATATTTTATAATCTGCCTGATGAGAAGCGCATTTGCAACACCGTGCGGTACATTATACATAGCACCGAGTTTATGCGCCATAGAGTGACAAAGTCCGAGGAATGAGTTAGCAAAAGACATACCTGCAATTGTTGCGGCATAATGCATCTTTTCTCTTGCAAGAGGGTCACTCGCACCGTTTTTGTAACTTCTTTCCAGATATCTGAAAATCAGTTTAGTTGCCTCTAACGCATTTGAGTTGGTAAAGTTTGTTGCCATACAGGAAACGTATGCTTCTATTGCGTGAACGAGAGCGTCAATACCTGATGCGGCAGTCAAACCTTTTGGCATTCCGTCAACAAAATTCGGGTCAATGATTGCAATATTCGGAGTCAGAGCATAATCTGCTATTGCATATTTTACGTGAGTTTCATCATCCGTAATAATTGAGAACGGAGTAACTTCACTTCCCGTTCCTGATGTAGTCGGAATACAAACCATTGTCGCTTTTTTACCCAAATCATCAATTTGATAAATACGTTTTCTTATGTCCATAAATCTCATAGACAGGTCTTCAAAGTTTACATCAGGCTGTTCGTACATAAGCCACATAATTTTAGCTGCATCCATAGGAGAACCGCCGCCAAGCGCAATTATTAAATCAGGCTGGAACGGTCTTAATTGTGCCATTGCCTGATTAATTGTAGACAAAGTCGGGTCAGGCTTAACGTCAAAGAAAATTTGATATTCAACATCAATTTCGTGCAGAACTTTTGTTATTTTATCAACAGCGCCTGAGTTAAACAGATAAGTGTCCGTTACAATAAATGCACGCTTTTTATCTTTCAGTACTTTAAGAGCAAGGTCTAAAGCTCCCCTCTTGAAGTAAACTTTCGGCGGAACTTTGAACCACAACATATTTTCTCTCCTTTCAGCTACAGTTTTATAATTTAACAAATGTTCTACTCCGATATTACCGGAAACGGCATTTCCACCCCACGAACCGCAGCCAAGCGATAATGACGGTTCAAGTTTGAAGTTGAAAATGTCACCGATACCGCCCATTGATGACGGCGAGTTAATAATTATACGGCAGGCAGGCATCATCTCTGCATAATCATTTATTCTGTCCTGTTTTCTCTCATCAGTATAAAGTACGGCTGAATGTCCTGCACCTCCCTTTATTACAAGCTCATAAGCCATCTTTGAAGCTTCTTCATAATTTTTTGCTTTATACATTGTCAAAATCGGTGATAATTTTTCTCTTGAAAAAGGATCATTCCAATCTACTTTCGGTCTTTCGCAGAGAAGTATTTTTGCATTTTCAGGTGTTTTAAATCCTGAAAGTTCTGCAATTCTCCTTGCCGGCTGACCTACTATCGAAGGATGAGCAGTTCCGCGTTTCGGATCAATAAACGGTAAATCCATCATTTTCTTTTGCTCGGCTTTTGATACGAGGTAAGCTCCTCTGTATAAAAACTCTTTTTTAACTTCTTCATAAATATCTTCTACTACTATTACGGATTGTTCGGAAGCGCAAATCATACCGTTATCGAATGTCTTTGACATAAGTATTGAAGACACTGCCATCTTGATATCAGCCGTTTCATCAATTACTGCCGCAACATTTCCCGGTCCTACACCCAAAGCAGGATTTCCTGATGAATAAGCCGCTTTAACCATTCCCGGACCGCCTGTTGCAATTATACAGTCAATCTCAGGGTGAGTCATAAGTGTATTTGACAGTTCAATAGACGGAACATCTATCCAGCCTATAATATTTTCCGGAGCACCGGCTTTTACGGCAGCATCAAGAACTATTCTTGCAGCCTCTATTGTACATTTTGTAGCTCTCGGATGTGGTGAAAATATTATGGCATTTCTTGTTTTCAGCGCAATCAGAGCCTTAAAAATTGCGGTAGAAGTCGGATTTGTTGTAGGAATGATACCTGCCAAGATACCCAAAGGCTCTGCAACAATCTTTATACCGTTTTCTTTATCTTCGCTTATAATTCCACAAGTTTTTGCGTTTTTATGTTTGTTATAAATGTATTCGGAAGCCAGATGGTTTTTAATAATCTTATCTTCAAGAACACCCATCTGTGTTTCTTTTACAGCCATTTTTGCAAGCGGAATACGGGCTTTGTTTGCTGCTGCTGCCGCAGCTTTAAAAATTTTATCTACCTGCTCCTGAGAATAAGTTTCATAAATCTTTTGTGCTTTTTTTACTTTTGATATTAAAACCTCTAATTGTTCAAGCGTTTCAACTCTTTCAGAAATGCACAAAGACTTTTCCAAAGATTCTACAACCTTTTTCTTTTTTGATACCATATTAAACCCCTTATTAGTTACACCATCAATATTATTACATCATAAACTAAAAGTCTTGTCAATAAAGGATTTAAGCGGTTTTTTTATAAGTTGTGTAATATTAATAAATCTTGTATTATGCAATATCTACATTGAATTCTGCTTCAGCATTAAATTTTTTATTTTCGTTATCATTATTTGTTACATCATCACCATCTCTTGAAGCATCATTTCCACCGGTTTGTTTAGTGGAATATTCCTGATTTCCTTGTTCGATTGCACTGTCTATATTCTCACTTGTTGTATTCCAGTCTTTTGTGCTTTCGCTCAACCAGCTGCCCAGAGAGTTTGAAATTCCGAAGAATGAGTTTACATCTCCCTCTGCAGCCGCTGTTAAACTTCCGATTAATGATGATGTATTTGTAAGATATCCCATATTGGTGTTTGTTCCGTCAAATACATTACCAATTGTAGATAAGATTGATGGAACGCCGCTGGCGATTATTCCTGCAGCTGCAGTATTAGAGTTAAAAAGCTGCATATTTCTTTGATATTCTGCTTCCCCTGCAATGTTTCCAAGTCCGAATGAGAAAAATCCTGATGCTGTTCCGCTGGCTTTTGCAGCCACTGCTTTTGCAAAATATTCTGCAGCTTTAGCTATGTAAACACCTTCTTGTTTAGCTAAAACCCCTGCTTCTGCTTTGTTTACTACTGCCTGTGCATTTATATCTTTTATTTTGTTTTCACCGTCTTGTCTAACTTCTTCTGATTCTGCTTGCAAGTCTGTATTTGCGGCTTTAAATTCTTCACCTTGCTCATTTAACTCTTTTTGTTTGTTTCCTAAAGCCTCAACTCTTCCTAAAAGTTCTTGAATACTCTTGTTTTCAAGGCTTATTGCATCTAAAGCGTTTTTTCTTTCTTCCGGAGTTGTTGCCTTTTCATATTTTGCAATTTGTTTTTGCAGTTCTTCCTGATGAGCTTTAACTTCTTGGTTAATTTGTTCTTTCTCTTCTTCAAAATCAGTTATTTGTTCTAAAATTTCAGTAATCTTATTCTGATTTTCTTCTATTTTATCTGTTACAGCCTGAACAGCTTTTTTATTTGTTTCAGCCTGGGCTTCAGCGGATTTTTGTAAATTATTATTTTTCTTTTCGCTTTCGCTGACTTTAGCCTGAGCTTCGCTTTGAGCATCACTTATTGCACCAAAGACTAAATCTAAGGCTTTTGTAGCAATGTTTATGCCTGTTTGGACTCTTGACTCTTTTGTAGAGTTTTCATCAAACATTCCTGCTACTGAGCTTCCAAAATATTGAATTGTGTTTGCATTAACATTTGGTGCCATATTGATAACTTTCTTATAATACCATCTTGTATATATAAAGTATTTAAAAAATAGGTAATTTCACCACTTTTGGCAATTGTTACAAAACTTTACATAAGTATGTTGAAAAATTTTTTGTTTGCCCCTCTGTTTTTGTTATACTTAAATTATTGGTTAGGTTATAAAGGATTTTTTATTATGAAGGATATGTTAGATAAAATCGTTCAGATTGAAAAAAAGTATGTTGAGCTCGGGCAGACTCTTTCCGATCCGAATGTTATAGCTGATTACAACAAATTCCGTGATTTATCAAAACAGAGAAAGTCAATGGAAGAAACTGTAGAACTTTATTATGCCTGGAAAAAGGCAACTGATGCAATTGAAGAAGCTAAACAACTGATTCACGAAGAAAAAGATGAAGAGATGAAGGCTTTTTTAAAGGCTGAAATGGAAGAAAACGAAGCAAAGCTTCCTGAGTACGAAGAAAGAATGAAGGTTCTTCTTCTTCCGCGCGACCCTATGGATGATAAAGACATTATGTTGGAAATCAGAGGCGGTGCAGGCGGCGATGAAGCAAATATTTTTGCCGGAGATTTGGCAAGAATGTATCTTAAGTATGCCGACAAACAGGGATGGCAAACTCAAATTTTATCTAAAACCGAATGTGAAGCAGGCGGATATTCTGAAATTATCATTTCAATAAAAGGAGATGCGGTTTATTCACAGCTTAAATACGAGTCAGGTGTTCACCGTGTACAGCGAGTTCCGGAAACTGAATCGCAGGGCAGAGTTCATACTTCAACGGCAACAGTTGCGGTTATGCCTGAGGTTGATGATGTAGAAATTGAAATCAGACCGGAAGATATTGAAATGTCAACTGCACGTTCGGGTGGCGCAGGCGGTCAAAACGTTAATAAAGTTGAAACTGCTGCCCGTTTATTCCATAAACCGACAGGTATAATGATTTTCTGTACAGAAGAGCGTTCGCAATTACAGAACAAAGAAAGAGCGATGGAAATTTTACGTTCAAAACTTTATGATTTGGAAGTTCAAAAACAGATGCAGGAAGTTACTGACCTTCGCCGTTCTCAGGTCGGAACCGGTGACAGAAGCGAGCGTATCAGAACGTATAACTTCCCTCAGGGACGTTTAACTGACCACAGAATTAACCATAACCTTAACGTTTGGACAGTTATCGATGGTGATTTAGATGAACTTATTCATCTGCTTATTGAATATGACCAGAAACTTAAACTGGAAAAACTGGCAGAAGTTGGGTAGAGGGAAAATACTGAAATGAAAATATTACCAATCAATAACACACAAAACAGACAACAAAACTTTAAAGCAAAATTTTCCAAGTATGATGTAAATCAATTTGTACAGGAACTGGAATTTAAAGATATTGACGATATACCAAAACTATATACAATGCTTGAATATATAAAAAAATTGCCGGGAAAACTTGCAAAGCTAAATAAGATAGGATACTGGTGTCAAGTTTGTATTGACGGCAAATCGTTAACAAGTGACCGCCGTTATTTTACGGCTTTTCATGCATTGGAAGATGCAACAATAAATCACAAAAACACACTTATAAAGGAAACTCCGCTTCCAAGATTATCGGAAGAGGAGTATGAAGATATGTTTTATAGGAACAGTAAAAAAACGGTAAAAGATATAGAAACTCTTTTTAAGGAATAATATTGGAACATAAAAGAAAATGTATATCCTGCGGAGAGATAAAACAGCGCAGTGAATTAATCAAAATTACAAAAACAAGTGAAAAAATTATTCTTCAGCCAGATTCAAAAACTTTTGGCAGGTCTGCTTATGTATGCAAAAACAAGGAATGTATAGAAAAAGCCTTTGTGAAAAACAGACTTGGTAAAAATTTGAAAACCAACATTGATAAGTCGTTATTGTCTGATTTGACGAAATTATCGTAGAAAATAATTTTTTTGTTCAAATTCTTAAAAATTTTGCAGATTTGTATGTCTTTGTTATAATTTAAATGTATTAATATAAATAAAATAAGGGCAAAAACAAAAATCTATCGCGCGAGGATTTGAAAGGACTATTGGATGGACAGTTTAAGAGTTAGTGAGTTAGCAAAAGAACTAGGGAAAACAAGTAAAGAAATTATTGAAAAATTTGCTGAGATTGATATTATTGTAAAATCTCATTCAAATACAGTTACACCGGCACAGATTCGCAAACTTAAAGAACATCTTGGTCTGGGAGCACCAAAGTCAAGTGCTAAACCGAAAGCCTTTATAGTCAAAAAGTCCAAAGCCCCACAGGAAGAAGTCCAAACAGAAGAAACAAAAAAAACTGTCAAACCGGCAGCACCGCAGATAGAAAGAGTCCAGAGGGTACAAAAAGCTCCGAAAATAGAAAAAGTAGAAAAAGTCGAAAAAACCGAAAAACCTCAAAGTGTAGAAACAGAAAAAGAAGTACCTGTTATAAAAAAAGCTGAAAAGCCTCAGGTTAGAATTGAAAGAACAAAAATAGAGTATAAAAGTCCGTCAAGAATAGAAATTGTGCGTAAAGCTCCTGTTAATAATGACAGAAATAATGCTTCAAAAGACGGAAAACCTGAAAGAGGCGATAAAAAATCTTTTAATAAGTCTTCAGGTGATAAAAAAGTTGTAGAACGCAGAATTATTCCTCAGGAAATTTATGAAGGAAAAGGCGGACCTTCAAAAAGACGTAGTGAAGCCGGGAAGAAAAAAGAGAAAGACTTTAACTCTAAAAAAGAAGATCAGGAAATGATTTCTCTTGAAAAAGCTGCCGCTCAAAAACATAAAAAGAAATCTCATAAAGAAGAGGCTGTTGAAGAAGTTAAATCGCTTGTTGTAAATCAGGCTATGACCATTCAGGAGCTTGCAGACAAGATTCAGAAAACCCCAGCCGAAATTGTAAAATTCCTTATGTTTCAAGGGGTTATGGCAACCGTTAACCAATTGATTGATGTTGATACAATTAAAAAAGTCTGCGCTGAATACGAGCTTGAAGTTCTTGAAGAAGACTTTGATGCATTTATTGAAGAAGAAATGGAAAAAGAACAGAAGCAAAAAGCTCTTACGGAAGTCGATAAAAAACTTCTTAAAAAACGTGCTCCTGTTGTTTCAATTATGGGTCACGTAGACCACGGTAAAACAACCTTATTAGACAGTATCCGTGCTTCAAAACACAAAATTGTCGCAACCGAAGTCGGCGGTATTACACAGTCAATCGGTGCTTATACGGTTTACCTTGATAACAAGCATGAAAAGAAAATTGTTTTCGTTGATACTCCTGGGCACGAAGCATTTACCGAGATGCGTGCGAGAGGTGCAAAGGCAACCGATATTGCAATTCTTGTTGTTGCAGCTGATGACGGTATAATGCCTCAGACAATTGAAGCAATTAACCACGCAAAAGCAGCAGATGTTCCGATTATTGTTGCAGTTAACAAGTGCGATAAGCCGGGTGCAAATCCGGACAGAGTTTTACAGCAATTAACCGAACACGGACTTGTTCCTGAAGCTTGGGGCGGTGAAACAATTACCGTAAACGTTTCTGCTCTTATGGGCGACGGTATAGATGAACTTCTTGAATACATTTTACTTGTTGCTGAGGTACAAGATTTAAAAGCTAATCCGAAAGCAAATGCTTCCGGTGTTGTTATTGAAGCAAACCTTGATAAAGGTAAGGGACCTGTTGCAACACTTCTTGTTCAAAACGGTACTTTAAGAGCAGGTAACTGTGTTGTTGTAGGTACGGCTTGCGGTCGTGTAAGAGCGTTGCTTTCAGACTCAGGAGAAAGAATTGTTAAGGCTGAACCTTCAACGCCTGTTGAGATTTTAGGTTTAACAGAAGTTCCTAATGCAGGTGATTATTTTGAAGTTGTTCAGAACGAAAAAGAAATGAAAGCCATCGTTGATAAGAGAAAAGAAAAAGAACGTGACAGACGCCTTGAAGCAATGCTTCCTGCTCATATGAGAAGAGAAGCCGGTGCGGCTGAGGATGACGTTCCGCACCTCAATCTTATCATCAAAGCTAATACTCACGGTTCAGCGGAAGCTGTTTCACAAGCTATTGCTCAGTTTGAATCTAAAGAAATTGTTACAAAGATTATTCACGTGGGTGTAGGTGATATCTCAGAAGCAGACGTTATGCTGGCTTCAGCATCTAACGCTTTAATCCTCGGATTTACTGTTAAGGAAGATGCTAATGCTCTTGCAGCAGCCGAAAGAGAAGGTGTAACAATTAAGAAATACGATATCATTTACCAAATCCTTGAAGATATTGAACATACAATGATTTCACTTCTTTCACCTGAGGTTAAGGAAGTTCAGACAGGTCAGGTTGAAATCAGACAAATCTTTACTATCGGTAAAACACAAAAAATCGCAGGCTGTTATGTTATTGACCAGCTTAAACGATTTAAAGATGACGTTAAAGAAGTTGCACAAGGATTTGAATGCGGTCTTTCATTTGTTAAATTTAACGATATTGCCGAAGGCGATATAGTTAAGTTTACTACAACAGAAGAAGTTGAAAAAACTGAGTTGGTATAAAGTAACAATATTAATTAATAAAAGAAGCGGTCTGTCTAAACAGACCGCTTCTTTTATATCTTTACGCCCCAAACCTCTTATATTCTTACAAAGTGGAATTGGGGATATATTTACCCCTTTACCCCTCGCCAACAGAGATATAGCAGTTTGTTCTCTTGTTTACGTATGTTGTATGCAAGAGTTCGTGTGCCTTATGAGAGTTTGGCTTTTCAAGGTGATTTGCGTACAAATCTTTGATATCAGGATTTTCGTGAGATTTTCTCCATTCGCCTGTTTCATCATCTTTGTACAGACCTTGTGCACGTAGTTCCTTGATATTGGAATCGTTGCAGCTTTGTGGCTGACCGCCGCCGTTGATACAACCTCCGGGGCAAGCCATAACTTCAAGAAGTTGGTAATCAGCTTTGCCTTCTTTGATTTCTCTCATGCATTTTTCAGCTTCTCTTAGAGTGTTAACAATTTTAACTTTAATCTTAGTCCCTTTAAGGTCAAGTTCTACAGTTTTAACACGTTTAGTTCCTCTCATATCGTCAATAACAACATTTTGAAGAGTTTCACCCGTTACAACTTCGTAAGCAGTTCTTGCAGCAGCTTCTGCAACACCGCCGGATACACCGAAGATTGTACCTGCGCCTGAGTATTTACCGAACGGTGAATCAGGTTCTTCGCCTTCAATAGTTGCAAAGTCGATACCTGCTTCTTTAATCATTCTTCCAAGTTCCTGAGTGGTTAGAACGTAGTCGATTTCCTGTCTTCCGTCTGCCATTTTGAACTGTTCACGTTTAGCTTCGTATTTTTTAGCAGTACAAGGCATAATTGATACGCTTACCAGGTTTTCAGAAGTAAATCCTTCGTGAGATTGAGGAACGTATTCTCTGATTACTGCGCCCAGCATACCTTGCGGTGATTTACAGGTTGATAAATGACCAAGCATGTCAGGGTGTTGTGTTTCTAAGAATCTTACCCAACCCGGACAGCAGGAAGTAAACAATGGTAATTTACCGCCATTCTGAAGTCTGTCGATAAATTCATGAGCTTCTTCCATTATTGTTAAGTCAGCAGAGAAGTTAGTATCAAATACAAGGTCAAAACCTATTCTTCTAAGAGCTGCATTTATTTTTTTAGTAGAGTTAACACCCGCATCAAGTCCGAACATTTCACCGATTGCAACACGAACTGATGGTGCAAACTGAACAACAACTTTCTTTTCAGGATTATTTATAGCTCTCCAAACTTTATCAAGCTGTTCATCATTAATTGTTATAGCACCAGTAGGACATACAGCAGCACACTGACCGCAGTTGATACATTCGCTGCTTCCGAGGTCTCTGCCTGCCATCGGTTCAACAACTGTTTTACTTCCGCGGTTAGCAAAACCCAGAACCTGTAATCCCTGGTGTTCGTCACAAGCTCTAACGCAAGCTCCGCAAAGAATACATTTGTTGTTATCACGGATTAAAGCACAAGAGCTTGCATCTTTTTTAACCATAACTTCACGCTGAGCGTATTGTTTAACGTGTCTGATACCGTATTCTTCAGCGTACTTTTGAAGTTCACATGTACCTGATTTTTCACAAGTTGTACATTCTCTATCGTGGTTAGCAAGAAGAAGTTCAAGTACCATTTTTCTGATATTTCTGACTTTTTGTGTGTTCAGATGAACTTTGATGTTTGCTTCCGGAGGCATTGTACAAGAAGAGTTAATCATTTTTCTTCCGTTAGGATATTCAACTTCCACAACGCACATTCTGCAAGCACCGAAAGATGTTAAGTCAGGTCTGTAACATAATGTAGGAACGTTCATGCCTGCTTTTCTAATTACTTCTAAAAGGTTAGGTTCATTAGAAAATTCGACTTCTTTTCCTTCTATAAATAATGTTTTCTTTTCGTCTGTCATTTCTATTTCCCCCTATTCCTTACTTATTGCCTTGAACGGACAAGCATTCAGACAAGCTTCGCACTTAATACATTTAGTCTGGTCAATCTTGTGCGGATTCTTAACCGTTCCTTCAATTGCACCAACAGGGCAAGTTCTTGCACACTTAGTACAACCTTTACATTTTTCAGGGTCAATAGATATTTTCTTCATTGCGGTACAAACGCCTGCCGGACATTTGTGGTCACGAATGTGAGCAATATATTCATCTTTAAAGTATTTTAAAGTTGAAAGAACAGGGTTTGGAGCTGTTTTCCCAAGACCGCATAAAGAACCGTCTTTAACTGTTAAAGCTAATTGTTCAAGTCTGTCGAGGTCTTCCATTTCCCCTTTGCCTGCAACGATTTTTTCAAGGATTTTAAGTAAGTTCTTGGTACCTTCACGGCACGGAACACACTTACCGCAAGACTCGTTCTTAGTGAAGTTCATGAAGAATCTTGCAACTTCAACCATACAGGTATCTTCTGCCATAACTACAAGACCGCCGGAACCAACCATTGCACCTGCCTTGATTAATGAATCGTAATCCATTGATATATCAAGGTGTTCTTCTGTTAAGCAGCCGCCTGAAGGTCCGCCGATTTGTACGGCTTTGAATTTTTTGCCGCCTCTGATACCGCCGCCGATATCAAAAATAATTTGTCTTAAAGTTGTACCCATAGGAACTTCGATAAGACCTGTGTTATTTACTTCACCTGTAAGAGCGAATGTTTTTGTACCCTTAGATGTTTCACAACCCATAGATGAGAACCATTCAGCACCGTTCAGGATAATCAAAGGTACGTTTGCAAGAGTTTCTACGTTGTTAATCAAAGTAGGTCTTCCGAACAAACCTTTGTTTGCAGGGAACGGCGGTTTCGGACGAGGCATACCTCTTTCACCTTCGATTGATGCAATAAGAGCTGTTTCTTCACCGCAAACAAATGCGCCTGCACCTTCTTTAATATG
This sequence comes from uncultured Acinetobacter sp., assembly GCA_900321205.1. Lineage (GTDB taxonomy): Bacteria > Cyanobacteriota > Vampirovibrionia > Gastranaerophilales > Gastranaerophilaceae > CAG-196. The sequence continues at coordinate 15,677 of ONVC01000065.1, forward strand.
AACTGTAAATGAGAAATCGCTTCCCATAATATTTTTGCCTAAGAAATTCTTTTCTTCAGCGTCAGCAATAGCTTTTCTTAAACGTTTGATTGCAAGCGGATATTCAGCACGTACATAGATGTAAGCTTCATCTGCACCGATTGCAAAACCTGCAATTGCCATACCTTCTAATAGTTTATGAGGGTCGCCTTCCATAACGGAACGATCCATAAATGCACCCGGGTCGCCTTCGTCACCGTTACAAACAACGTATGATTTTCCGCCTCTGTTTGCGGCAGTAAATTTCCATTTCATACCGGTTGAGAAGCCTCCACCTCCGCGTCCTCTTAAACCTGATTTAACGATAGTATCAATAACTCCGTCAGGGTTATTTTCAGTAATAACCTTAGCTAATGCTTCATACCCTCTTACGGAAATTGCTTCTTCAATAGATTCAGCATTAATCTTACCGCAGTTTTTAAGAGCTGTACGTGTTTGCTTAGCATAGAAGTTTATGTCATCGTTTCTGTGAACTGCTTCACCTGTTTTTGGGTCTTTGTATAAAAGTCTTTCAACAGGCTGACCATTTTTAATATGACTTTCAAAAATTTCTTCTACGTCTTCAGCATGCACTTTTACATAAGTAACATGTTTGTCAGGAATAATAACCAAAACACCCTGTTCACAGAAACCGTGACAGCCTGTCGGAACAATGGTCATTTTGTCATAATCTGTAAGAGTAGAAACATTAGCGCCCAACTCTCTGAATTTTTCAATAACTTTAAGAGAGCCGTTCGCAACGCAGCCTGTACCTGCGCATACAAGAATTCTTAAACCTTGTTCTTTAATATGTTCCTGAGCCTTCTTTTGTTCTTCAATAATATCAATATTTAAAGCCATTATGCAATGCCCTCCTCTTTCATTAATGTATCAAGAATTGTGCTTATAGCATCAGAGGTCATTTGCGGATAAACTTTATCGTTAATTACACACACAGGTGCAAGACCGCAAGCACCCAAACAGCTTACGATTTCTAATGAGAATAAGCCGTTATCACAAGTTGTCTGTCCTTCTTTTAGTTTAAGTTTGTTTCTGATTGCGTTTAATACAGGCATTGAACCACGAACGTGGCAGGCTGTACCGTCGCAAACTTTGATTTCATATTTGCCTTTTGGCTCTAATGAAAATTGTGCGTAGAATGTTGCAACACCATAAACAGTAGCAGGTGAAAGTCCGTCAACATGTTCCCCGATATATGTCATAGCATCTTCGGGGAGGTATCTGAAAACTTCCTGAACCTTTTGCAACATAGCGATTAAGTACGATTTTTTGTACTCAAAAGATTTCAAGATGTCATCAATGACCTTGAAATCAATACTCTCTTTTGTTGTTTCAGTCATTTATTTTCTCCTACATTCCAGAATATAATATATTTAGACACATTAATAATATATCATGGAGAAAAAATCGTGACAACCCACCTTATATATGAGAAAAAGCCTATAAATAGTGACAAAGCGTCACGATTTAGGTGCGATAAATTTCTCTGTTTTTGTAAAAATAACCGGATAAATCAGGGTTACCAAGAGTCCTGCAAAAAGCATTGATATAAATGCCAAGACCATAA
>ONVC01000016.1 GCA_900321205.1 uncultured Acinetobacter sp.
AAGACTGATAAATTAAATTATGTAATCGACAAAGAGCCGATTACGACCTTCGACCTTACTCCGGAAGGGAAAACAATTAACCTGCAAAAAGAAACAAATTTAGATAAGAACGAAACATTTGCGTACAACATAATAAGACAAAGCAAAAAGGGAAGAGTAATATGGAACGGTGCTGACAGCGGTGTAAAAATGCATAAAGAAGGCGGAGAGTACGTATTCCGCGTACATAACGAACCGATTTCAGACAAGACCGAAACCGTAAAGCTTACAGACGATAAAGGTAATCCTCTTACAATCGTAAAAGACGGAAAAGAAATCAACAGCCTAGAAGTATGGCACAGAACATCCGAGCTTGATGGTCCTAGATATAAGGAATGGCAATATACACTCGTTTCACAAAACGGTACAACACCATTTGTGCAAGGTCCCGGTTATTTAGCAATGCCGGATACAATAGCTCCGGGCTGGAGATACAAGAGTTTTGATGAAGAAGGAAGCGGCGAACTTATTTACGATGCTGACTATCAAAAGAAAATGGAAGGAATGGTTAAAACCGTTTCTAATATGTATGGAGGCAGTATTGCAGGCTTAGAAGCAAAAGTTCCGTTTTTAAAAGAACAGGGCATTAAAAAATTCTTTACAACACCGATTGCTAACGGTGACAACAGAACATCTCACGGATATTACAACAAAAACAATATGCAAATTCAGGACAATCTTGGAACAAGCGAAAATTATGATTCATTAATGAAAACAGAATTTAAAAACGGCATGAATCATGTTTTTGACGCAACATTAACATCAGAAGGTCTTGAAGGCATCCATGTAAGATACGCTCTCAGATGGGGAGATAAAGCTCAGACATCAAAATGGTTCAGAATGAGCGGTTTAAAAGATGCCGGTATAGGCATTGGAGTAGTTCCCAATGAAGCTAAAAACTTACGTCACAGAATAATTAACGCACCGTTTAATTATGAGCGTCTAAGCAACGGTACCTATAAAGCCGTAAGAAATGAAAAATACGACAGGAATAAAGAAACTTTATTACAGATATATGATGCGTCACAGGTTGATGACACACAGTTAAACAAACTTGATGAGCCGATTGACATGTATCGTGAACTTAATGCCGGAAAAAATTTGGATATTACAACTTATGACGATACGACAATTTGTTATGTATTTGAGATTAACCCGAATGAATATCAGAAAAATATTAACTCGATTAACGATTTAATAAAAAATGAAAAAAGAAACATTGAGCTTAACAGTCCGGAAGGAACAATAATAGCTTCCAACATGTCTAACTTCCATATAAATCGTATGAGTGACGGCTATGTTGCTTGGGATGATAATGCTGATATGGTTAAAATGAACTATGGCATATCCGCTTATGATGAAAAAGAATTACAGTCAATAGTCGACAGAAAAGAGAGACAATTTGAACGCAAACAAAGAATAACAGGTTCAAAAGAAGTTCAGGATATGGCTGTTCAGGTCGGAATTTACTGGGCTGACAAGACCAAAACCGCACACACAATTTACACTGCACAAACTCTCGGTAAAACAAAATCTGCCGAAAATATCAAAAGATTAATAAAAGAAGGAAAACTTCCTGAAGAAGTTAATATTGAACAAAAAGTAATAGATAATATTCTTAACGGAGAATACAATCTTGCACCTAAGTGCATAATGGACAAAGATGATGTCACAGTAAAATCATTAATGAAGCTTCCGCTTGACACGTTAGAGTTTGGCGAAAATACTGTAGGTGTGCTTTCGACTTCTTACTTCTCAAACAGAGCAACAACTGACGATACAATCGGGGTTTCAAGATTTGATTTAATGAAACAAAACAATCCGCATTTAATCGATAAATACGCAAAGGTTTATAACAAAGTAAACAATATGTTTGAAAATGAATTAAAAAACTTTGCTGATGATGTTATCAAGAAAGTTAACGAAACCTCTGACGAACCATTGCTGAAACCTGACGGAAATTACACAGAATACGGCGAATACGTAATAGAATTGCTCGGACGTAATATAGCCAAATACGCAATGTTAAAATCACTTTCAGGTGACAGTTTCAAACATAAAGTACTTTCTGACGGAACTATTATATACGATTATAAAAACATTAAAAAAGCAACAACACTCAAAGCACTGGGTATAAATGCTTATAATCCGACAGAAGAAGCTGAAATGCTGCAAAAGAAAATCCTTAAAGGACTTAAAACTCTTGATGCTCAGGATATCAATAATGTTGCGGAAGCAATAAAAACAACCATTAGAGGAACTGACACAGACACCTTCAGGATTGCAGAAGCACTCGTAGAACGTTCAGGTTTAGGTTTAGATTACAGACTTGACGCTGCAAAAGACGTTATGGATATGGATTCAGTAAGAAACAGAGATGCAGACTTTAATGATGTTTGGACGAATCTGATATCATTCTGGAGGCTCAATGATGTATGCATGTCCTTATAATAACTGGACTGACTTTAACGGTGCAAAATTTAACGGCGAACCGGATGCAATGACAAAATTCTTTAATGAAACAGGTATTACATCTGAAGCCGCATACTCTTACTTCTTTACGGAACTCCTTACTTCATTCTCAAAAGATTTTGAAGAAGGAACAAAAGCTTCATCCTCTCATGATGACTTTAAAAAGAAATATGATTTACTAATCAACACCAGAAGCAGTGATTATTTAAGAAACCTATATACATTTATAGGTAACCACGATAAAACAAGAACAATACACGGGCTTGCTTTGGATATGGAGTTATTCCACGCAACACTGCAAGACACAGGTGATGACACTAATAGAGCAAGACAACACGCTCAAAGAGAAAAAGTTATTCAGGTACTTTCAGGAGCCAAAAATATTAATGAAGTTCCGCTTGAACTGAGATTAAACGTTGATAATCTTGACTATTTCAGAACAGTAAGCACAAGAGCAGTTGCCCAGTCAAAAATATTAATGGATTCAATAAATGAAGACCTTAAAGGCATAGCCTCTAATGAAGATATAGCACTGCTAAATGAAGCACTTATTGACCTGGCTAACGGAAATTATATGAAGAGCAAGGATACGGAAAAAATGACAAGAATTAACCTTGCTCAGATATCAAGTATTGAAAATGCGGTAAACGAGATTGCAAGACTTGCCGAAAAACGTAACATCAGATTAACTTCTGAAGAGATTAAGTTAATCATAAACGGTGCAAAATCATTAAACTTAAATAATTATCTTGTAAAAGGTGACTTTGACAGTGACGGTGAACTGGGTAATATCAACAAAAATTACTTAAATGAGATTGCAGGTTCAACCGATAATGCCGAAAATTACAGCCTTTATACAATACAAATTGCACGAATGATTAAACAGGCGGCAAAAGACAAAAATATTAACGGCTTAGACAATGTATTAAAAGATTTTGTAAATACATACAACAGAGAAAAAATCAGCCAAAATATGGATGGTTTCAAGATGTATGAAGATTTTGCAACCGCAAGAAAGAAAAACAGTTACGGAGCACAAGACTTCAGGGTAGCTCTTGAAGAAGTTATTAATCAGGCTGAGTATAAATCAGGAAGAAAAATTGCAAACAAAGATGAAATTATAGCAATTGTTTATAACTCAATAACTGAACCTGCAATAAAAAAACAGGCAATGATGTTATCCTTCCTCGGAGCACTATGCGGTATTCCTACAATATATTCAGGTGACGAATTCGGCGATACCGGTTTTGAAGATAAAGCAAAGAATCCGAATGTTAGAAACAGAATGGCGTCAAGACTTTCAGAAATGGACAGAAATACTCTAATGGGTAAAATAATGAAACGAAACAGCAAATATACGTTTGACGCACTAAGAAACAAAGCAAATATCAAACCTATACAGAACGGTTCTTCATACTCAATGGATGTAATGATTAATGGTAAAAACAGAGAAGAACTCCTTACAAGAATCGGCGAAATTGAAAAAATCAGAAAAATTATACCTAAAGGTTCTGATTTAGACAAAAATCTTGAAAAAGAGCTAAACGGACTTAACAGAGGATGCTCAACACTTGCATATATGATGCAGGGTGCTGACGGAAGAATGGCAATATCTGTATTTAACGCAGCTGATATAGAACATAACAGCAGAGTTAATTACTTTAAAAAATTCAATCTTCATACTGATGAAGAAAAAGAAGAATTTATTAAAAATAATAATATTCAAAGAATAGAAAACTATAACTCTGACGATATGAATATAGCTCTGAACAGAAACAGAAAATACAATCCGTACGTTCCTATGCAGGAAAAATCAACAATGGATGCGATACTTATGGGAACAGGTGTAACAATACCTATAGGAACAATTTTCTATAATATTTGCAACAAAGATGATAAAACAGAATATATAGTTAAGAAAATAAAAGACAAAATCGGTATTGTAAGAGCTGACGGCAAAAAAATCGTAATGGACGGTTTAACTGCTAAGCACGGTGTAATGATGCTTACAAACTTCAGAGGCAGACCTAAACAAGATACTATTTTTAATAAGCAATACAATATCGCACCAAAATCATATAAAACGGAAGAAAAACCGATAGAAGGCAACAAGCTTTCAGTTATTGCGAAATAAGATAAATGCATTAAATATCAACATCAGCCATCATATTAACCAGAGTGTCAATTGTATTTTGCATATTTACAGCCTCATCAGTACGCTGCTGTAAAAAAGCGTTAATTTTGGGCATCATCTGAATAGCAACGTCAAGACGGGGGTTTGAGCCGGGTACATACATACCGACATCAATAAGGTCCTTGTTTTCACGATATAAAGACATTAAAGTACGCATTTTAGCAGCAGCTTGTTTATGTTCTTTTGATGCGATAGAAGACATCAAACGAGAAATACTGCCAAGAACATCAATAGCAGGGTAATGGTTTGCTTCTGCAACTTTTCTGGATAAAAATATATGACCGTCTGTAATACCTCTTACGGTATCTACAATCGGGTCGGTAATATCATCACCTTCCATAAGTACTGTATAAAAAGCGGTAATTGAACCTTTTTCACTATTCCCTGCTCTTTCAAGAACTTTTTGAAGCCAGGAAAATATAGACGGCGGATAACCCTTCATAGTAGGCGGTTCACCGATAGACAAACCGACTTCACGACCGGCCATAGCACAACGGGTAACGGTATCAGTCATTAAAAACACTTTTTTACCCTGATCACGGAAATACTCACATACGGCAGTCGCAGCTAATAAACATTTTTGACGAATCAAAGGAGGCTGGTCACCTGTTGAACAAACAATTACCGAACGTTTCATACCTTCGGGTCCGAGAGCATCTTCAACAAATTCTTTTACTTCTCTGCCGCGTTCACCAATTAATGCAACAACGTTAACCTCTGCATCAGAGTTTCTTGCTATCATACCAAGCAGAGTACTTTTACCGACACCGGAACCGGCAAATAACCCCATACGTTGACCGCAACCGAAGGTCATACAGGCATCTATAGCCCTTATACCTGTTGAAAACATTTCTGTAATAATAGGTCTTTCAAGCGGTTTAGGTGCCATACCGTCGGTAGGACGCCAAACTGCATGAGTCAAATCAAGCGGTTTACCGTCAATAGGTTCACCCATAGGGTTAATCAATCTGCCAAGCAAAAAATCACCGACAGGAATCATTATAGGAGCACCAGTTGTGGTTACAAGACTTCCCTGACCGATACCGGCACCATCATACAGCAAAAGTAATTGTGCAACATCACCTTTAAATGCAACTACCTCAGCAGGTTTACGTTCACCGTTCGCTGCTTCTATATAGCACAAATCTCCTATTTTTAGTCCCGGTAACTTAACCTCTACAGTAAGTCCCAATAATTTTGAAACACTCCCCTTATACTGATATAAATCAATATTCGAAATTTTACTGCGGACATTAGATTTTAAATCATCCAGATATTTTTGATTAACACCTTCCATACAAAACATTGTACCATATATTTAATGAAATATCTTATTAAGTCCTACATAATACTTAACTCTATTTAAGCAATGTGTTAACATTTACCCCTTGCAAATCAGATATTTTTATTTTATCATTTATCTATCGGCGACATGGCCAAGTGGTAAGGCAGAAGCCTGCAAAGCTTTTATCCCCAGTTCGAATCTGGGTGTCGCCTTTTTATTTTATAGTAAGAAATCACAAATCGAAATATATGAACAATATAGAGCTAAATCGTTTCTGGGAGAAAGTTAAAGAAGAATTAATAGGGAATTTGCCTGAAAGCGTTCACCCCTGGGTATATTCTCTTGAAGTTTCTGGCTATGACAAAGGCGTTTTAACCGTTGTTACAGGTCAAACAATGGCAAAAGAATGGCTACGCAAAAACCATGGCGAGCAAATGAACAACATCCTGCAAACAATATCTAAAAATAAGGATGCAAGAATTCACATAATTTATGACGAAAATGCTGCAATTAAAATAAAAAAAGAAGTTGCAAAAATTCATAAAAAAGAAGCAGAAGCACAACTCAAAGAGCAAGCGATGGAAAACCTGAGCTGTATGCAATCATCTGCTAACTTAAACCTTAAATATAAATTTGAAAATTTTGTAATCGGTGAAAACAACAAATTTGCCCATGATGCCGCATTAGCGGTTGCAAAACAACCTGCAACAAAATTTAATCCGTTATTTATATACGGGAATTCCGGCCTTGGTAAAACTCATTTAATGCAGGCTATCGGACATTATACACTATTCAACAATTCAAAGCTTAAAGTTAAATACACAAAAACGGATGATTATATAAGCGATTTTATCTCAAATAGCAGAAAAACTAATGATTCAATTGAAAACATGTCTAAATTTAATAAGAAATACACAAATATAGATATTATTCTTATTGATGATATTCAACTTATTGAATCAAAAGAAAAAACAATGAAAAGAATGCAGCAGACTTTTGACACTTTGTATGAAAAAGGGAAACAAATCGTCATCACGTCTGACAGACTTCCGGAAGAGATTCCCAAAATTACGGATGCACTTGCTTCAAGATTTAAGAGAGGTTTGATGGTAGAAATCACTCCGCCGGACTTCAAAACAAGGTTAGAAATAATTAAAAAACTTGCCGGGAATAACGATATAAAAGCAGAGATTGAAGCGTTAGAGTATATCGCAAAACATTTTACAAATAACGTACGTGAACTCGAAGGAGCATTTACAAAAGTATGTGCTTATGCGGAGTTTAATAACAAACCGATAACATTGGAGTTAGCAAAATATATACTTAAATGTGATGAAAATGAAAAACAAATAACATTTGAAAACATAACAGATGTCACATCAAAATATTATGATGTAGATATTAAAGATATTTTAGGAACTGCAAGAAGCCAGAAAATTGCACTTGCAAGGCAGATTTCAATATATATATGCAGAGAACTTACTAATCAAAGTTTTGAAGCAATAGGTGAATATTTTAACAGAAAACACACTACTACAATGTATGCATACGAACAAACAAAAAATAAAATTGATATTAAAAAGGATATAGCATCAGCCGTTCGTGAAATTAAGCAAGCATTGAAAGTTTTATAGCCAACAGATTAGTCGTTTTTTTGTAAATTTTATGGTAAAAAAATAGTATGTTAGATGATATTAAAAATTTTTTGTCATTCAATTACGTGGATAAGTGTATCGCAGACAAAAACTATGACCAGGCTCTTGAAAAACTTAACACATTAGCGGAGCGTGAATACAAATTGCCTGAAACAATTATGAAACGTGCATTATTATGCAGAAAATTATTAATGACAGAGGAAGCATATACTGATTTTACATATATCATTAATAACTGTCCAAACAAACAAAGAGCTTATTATGAAAGAATGAAACTAAATTTTGAAATTTCAAACTTTTTTGAAGCAATTTCAGATGCAAATAAGGTATTGAGCGACATTCCGGATAATTTTGAGTGCAAAAAATACAAAATCTTATCATATATTTATGCAGGACAGTCTGATTTGGCAAAAAGTTTGATACTTGATTTATACGAACAAAACAAATACAAAGCAATTCAGTTTATATTTAATGAAACAGCAAAGAATATTGCTTCCGATGAACTTGCAAGAGCATTAAAACTGCTAAATATTATTGAACTGATTGACCCGGATAATCCGATAAAATTGTTCAAAGAATCAAGCATTTACGGACTTGCAGGAGATAAAGAAAAAGAAAGTGAGTTATTAAAAAAACTTGATTCGGTTTTTGCAAAATATTTTATATCACATTTTAAATTTACCGATATGTATGAACAACGAGACCTGCTGGAAACATGTTATCTTTTAGAGCTGAAAATATTTGACAAACAGAATTGCTTTGAATACCAAATGTGTATTCTTGAGGGATACCGTGCACAAATGCAGGGACATATTATTGATTCCAAAGAAGCCTTTGAAAAAGCCATAAGTATAAATGCCGATCGTCCAGAGGGATACGTTCTTCTTGCACAGACACTGCAGCTTATGTCCGGATATGACAATCCTGCGTATAAACAAGATGCCGAAGCAAATTACAAAAAAGCAATGGCCATATATCAAAAAGAAAATTTAACAGCTAAAACCGAAGATATGATACGACAAATTAAGCACCTGAATTCGAGCCTAAGCATGAATTAATATATTTTACATCTGCACCTTTGTAGTTAATATGAGATGTCGTAATTGGCTGAGTATAATCACAGCTGTTTATTGAGTGAGGTTCGACCATGACAAACGGCGGCATAATTGACCATTTATAAAATGCGGTTGACATTCTTCTATAAAACTTATCAAGCCATTCCTGCTTTTGCACTTTTGAAATATTATTACGTTTTTCGTAAACAAATACAGTATTCAAAAGTTCATTATAACACTGATGTTTATTTTCAATACGCCAAATAATCTCATCTAAAAACTCATAAGGCATAAGAGCGTCCTCAGCTTTAAGAGGTTTTCCTGTTTTAGGGTCAATAGCAAGTTCTGCTCCCGGGCGTTTATCTATAACTGACTGCGGAATAACATCTTTTTGAGGTCTGTTTTTATTAATCCATTTTGCAAGCGCAAATAATTTAGTTTTGGTAATATCCGCAATAGGAGCAAAACCACCGGACATATCACCGTTTATTGTGGCATATCCCATATAAGCCTCTGATTTATCGGAAGTTGCAATAGGTACACAAGATTCAAACTCATTACTTATTCCCCAAAGAAACATGGCTCTTGAACGAGCCTGAATATTATCAGGCGTATATGGATTTTTATATCTGACATTCCACTTTTTTTCAACATTTGTAAACAAGCCGTTTAAAGATAAAGCGGTTGTTTCAACCATCTCCCAGATAGGAGCTTCCGCAAAACCTATGCCAAGGTTATTTGCAAGTTGTTCCGCATCGGTTTTACTTTCTTTGCTTGTAATATGAGACGGCATAGATACACCGAATACATTTTCCTTACCTAATGCATCTGCTAAAATAACCGCACATACAGTAGAATCGAGTCCTCCTGATAATCCGAGAACCGCACGTTTAAAACCGCATTTTGAGAAATAGTCTTTTACACCTGTGACAAGGCTTTTATATATTCTTTCCAAATCTCCGTAATAAAGTGAGAACTCTTCATTATCTCTAAGTCCTATATCATACCCATCCGGTAAAGGATAAATTTTACCCTCGCCGCCTGTTGGATTTACAATTAAAAACTGTTCTTCACAATACTTAGCTCTTGCAATAAGATTACCTGATGCGTCATAAACCCGACTTGTGCCGTCAAATAAGATATTATCATTTGCACCTGTTTGATTTACATATATAAACGGTTTTTTATATTTTGACGCGAAATACGAATAACAGTTTGCTCTCAATATTTTTCTTGAATCTGCATAAGTATTTAACGCACAATTAATAAATAATTTTGGGCGCTTATTATAAACCAGCTGTAAGATTTGTTTGTCTGAAAATATTTCATCACCTATCGTAATCCCGTAACCGCAGTATAAATCATCGTCAGAGATGTCAGCAACCTGATATTTATTATCATTATAGCGAGAAGTATTAGATATAACCTGCTTTCTTATAATACGCTGAACTTGTCCGTACCTTAAAACTGCAACTGAGTTATAATACTTAGAACTGTCTCCTGACTGTTCCATAAAACCTACAAGCGCGACAGTATTTCCTGCAAATTCGGCAATCTCTTTCAGCCATTTTTTTGTATCTGATAACAAAACACCGTGTCTTTTTACAACATCACCAATAGGAAAGCCATTTAGGGCAAACTCAGGGAAAACTACAGCTTCAAGTCCGACAGCAGAAGCAAAACGAATATATTTTGCAATTTTTTTTGAGTTATACTCCAAATCACCTGCGATTGTATTTATTTGCGCTATGCCGAAATAACCGTTATTAAATACAATGTCTTTTATGCTGTTTATTATCGATATTTCAACTGTTTTATCAGATTTCAAATATTCATCTGCGATTTCCGTAAGTTCAAATAAATCTTTCATTAACATTTACCCCTATTTAAACTACAATATACATCAAAAATATAATTGTTTAAATAAATTATGGTTTTTGCTATAATCATCATATCGTAAAGAGCGGAGTATATATATGGAAAGATTAGTTGGATTAATAGGAATAGTAATTATATTTTTAATAGTTTTTTTGATGTCAAACAACAGAAAAGCAATTAATTATAAAACCATAGGAATAGGCTTTGTATTACAGATAGCACTCGCTCTTTTCATATTTAAAGTTCCGGTAGGACAAAAAATATTTCTTTTTATCGGACTGTTTATCCAAAAAATTCTTGATTTTGCACTTGAAGGCGGTATGTTTGTATTCGGACCGCTTTTACACATAGAAAGAATAGCCGAGCTGTTTGACCACAGCGGAAGCATTTTTGCACTCCAGCTTGTATGCGCAAATATTTTTATGATGGTGCTCGTTAATATTCTTTATTATTACGGCATTATGCAGAGAGTTGTTGCGATTCTGGGGAAAGCAATGAACAAAATAATGAGAGTCTCCGGTGCAGAAGCATTATCAAACGTAGCCAGCGCCTTTGTCGGTAACATTGTGGCACAGATTATGATTAAGCCATACCTTGAGAAACTTACACGTTCAGAGCTTCTTGCATCACTTTCCGGAAGTTTGGCGTGTATATCAGGTTCTCTGATGCCTATATATATAGGCATGGGGATTCCGGCTCAATACATACTGGCATCATCAGTTATGGCAGTTCCCGGAGCTTTAATTCTTTCCAAAATAGTTTATCCTGAAACCGGTGAACCGGAAACAAGAGATAATGTCAGAATATCACGCAGGAAAACATATACAAACGTATTTGAAGCTATTTCAAACGGTGCAAGCGATGGTATGAAGGTTGCTATAAACATAATCGCAATGCTTCTGGCATTAGTTGCTCTTGTAGCACTTGTGGACTGGATTTTGAAAATAGGCGGAGCATTTTTATACAGCTATATTCCGGGTTGTTCACATTTATCATTCCTTAATCATCTGTCTTTAAGCTATATTTTGGGTAAAATCTTTATGTGGTTTGCTCTGATAATAGGAGTTCCGTTTAAAGATGCAGCAGTAGTAGGCTCGCTTATGGGACAAAAAATTGTACTTAATGAGATGGTCGCATATCTGAATTTAACAAACATTGCCGGCACTCTTTCACCAAAAAGTTTTATGCTCGCAAGTTTTGCTCTCTGCAGCTTTGCAAACTTCGGTTCAATTGCAATGCAAATCGGAGGTATCGGTGAACTTGCTCCTAACCAGAAAAAGAACATAGCGAGACTAAGTCTGAGAGCACTGATAATAGGTACATTAAGCTGTTACTTATCTGCTGCAATCGTCGGTGTAATGATGTAAAGTCAGCTCTCTTTCAATACATTTATTAATACTGTTAATATGCCGTATTTTGTCTGATATAACCGTTAATAATGATAAATACTCATTCCGTTCATTGCTGATTTTATAAACAAAATCAACCGGGATTCCGTAATATTCACCCCGGAATTCTCTGTCCTGACAACAGCATCTTGCTGCATTAACTATAACATCAACATTAAATATCTCATCATAAAGTTCTTCATTGTACGATATTATACTGTTAATATTACACAAACTCATATTCAGACTCCTTAAAAACTATTTCTACATTATTAGTATAATATATATCATTAAAAAGTCTTTAATATATTTTCTAATTTATTTCGGAAGTCATGTGCTTATTTAAAACTGATTATTGCATTAAGATATTGTACAAGTTCATTAAAATCAATATTTTTTCCGCTAGCTTCACGATTTTTCAAATACTCATCTATTGTATTAAGTATTTCCATAAAAATACTTTCACTAATGTTACCCGTATAAAAATCTTCATATACATTCAAGATATAAGCGTATGTGTCAACTCCGTTATGACGTTTGATGTTAATAAATGCATGACGGATATCTTCATTTTTAAAATTAACATTAAGTATATTTGAATATAACATCGCAGAACGTTTAATATTTGACATTAATGCGTTTTTTTTCTGATACTTTAACATAGTTTCAAAATAATTTACAAAACTTTCATACAACCTGTCAGGAGAAAAAGTTTTGTAATTAAATTTCGTTATAAAGAAGTCTTTTAAGAATTGCAGAACATCATTTTTTTCAAGGATAAATGAATCTTTTATTTCATTCCATTGATTAATAATACCTTTTTCTGCGCAATAACTGTCAATTAGTGTTAACTGATTTAACTTTCTGTTTGATTTATTCAGCCTGTAATACATATCGCGTTTTGAAACGTCTTGCGTATCAATCAATACAACGTTAATTTTTTGAAGCATTTTGAATATATTAGAAGCGTGAAGTTTTTCCTCTTTTATCTGAGACCAGAAGTTGTGTAAAAGCAAAAACATTGGTCTTGATTTTTCATATCCGGAAAGTCTTTCTCCGTTAATAATTTTTGAATATAACTCAGAATCTTCTCCGTTCAAATGAAGTTTAAGTTTTGAACCTCCTGAAAACAGATACTTTGATCTTATAGTTTTAATAGCTTTATCATTTCTTGTTGAAGTTTTTTTATAACATTCGCAGATTGCGTGAAGAAGAAGTGATAAAGATACTAGCCTGCTTAAACCGTCTACGATAATATACTTATCAATATCTTTCGGTGAATAATATAAAAGCCCTAGGTCAATTGAACGTGTGAACTGTTCATCTTCAACCATCAAATCAAGAAAATTAACCAATGACCTGTTACACCTTGCAAAATCCAAGGCATATAAGTCATGAGCATTATTCATAAATTCGAGCAGATTTACAACTTCCATATTAATCAGTTAAAACAAAACCGCCTGACGGTACGTTTTTAAGCTTGTCACCCTCAATTTTTGCACGCAGATTTTTAATATATTTATATACGTAGTCTCTCGGAAGATTTAACAATTTTGCCAAATCTTTCGCATAGACAGTTTTACCTATATTATTAATTAAATAATCAAAAACCATTTGTTCTCTGTCTGTGAGAGACTTCTTTAATACAATTTGAGGTTCTTTATTAAGGTTTTCCTCTACCGTTTCTATTATTGTTTTTTGAGTATTGGTTTTTTTAGGTAAAACACTTTCGATTTTTTTATTAATATCAGATTTTTGTGATTCTTTTATTGAAGATGCTGATTTTTCAATAATATCTTTTTTGCTTATAGAAAAAGGCGTATGAGATATCTGGCGTTCACGCACAAATGCCCTTTCCGCAATTCTTGAAAAACCGTCATTAAAATTTGCACCTGTGTTTGAAGAAGTGCCTTTTGACATAACTATATCAACTACATCATTTGTAGGTTTGCTTTCTTCTACAACTTTACCAAGTCTTGCTGCATATTCTTCCAGAGTTATTTTTTCTAATGAACTTCTCCACTGTTTTATCTCTTCCTTAGTCAAATAATCAGGCATTAATTATCTCCTATATTACCCTGTGATAGTCTTAATTCCCCATAACGGATTATCTTATTTATAATGTACCATAAAACTTATAAAAAAAATCAAAATATTTCGTGATGTAAAGATTTTTTATTTATATTAATTTTCCTTAACTATTCTGCCCGGCAGATTTGTTTTCTGGATTGTAGTAAGCATAGTTTCTGCACTTTGTTTGTTTTTAAATATACCAACCTGAAGTGTGTAACTGTTTGAGCCTATACATTTTACAATCGGATTTAAACCGCTGCCGGATTCCTGAATAATCTCTTTTGCAACCTTTGCCTGTTCCGCAGAAGTATAAGAGCCAATATAAACTTTATAAACAATGTCCTCGGGCACAGGTTGAGGTGCATCATTTTCTACAGATTTTTGTTCCGATACATCAGATACATTTTCTTGTTTTTTTTCATCAGAAGGATTTTGCATTAAATCACTGAACGTTCTGCTCTGGTCTTCATTCTGAATCATCTCTAATCTGTTATCAACAATATTTTTAGAATCAAGTTCTTCAAATTTCTGTTCTTTATAGTCTCCAATTGACGTATCAACAGACATTTTTTTTGCGACTGAATTTATCATAAATGTACAAACCAGCAACATCCCGAAGAAAGAAACTATAAATATTTTAATTAGCGGATGTCCCTGACGTACATCAGGCTTCATATATTTTTTGTATCCTTTTGCAGCCATTATAACCTTCTTTTATTACTATTCTATTACACCCCGAACTTTTGTACAAGCATAATTTACATCAGTAAGCTCTTCCGAATATTTTTCCATAACTTCTATGGCAAAATCTTTTACATCTGTAATACCCAGTTCACTTGTCAAACCTGCAGCTTTTACAGGCGCGCCTTCTGATAGTATATTTAATCCTGTATGAATAAGAACAGAAGTAATCGATTTTGTTGCTATTGAAACAGACAATTTTTTGCCGTCAATCATAAGGTCATCTCCATTTCTCACTACAAAGATTCCCCTTTTTTCAAGCAATTCTTTAATAATACAAATAAGCATCCTTTGCCTGAACACACCTTCACTTAAACCGATTCCAAATTGTTCGGTAATAAAGCTGAGCATATATTTGCTGTAAATAGGCTCATTATTGATAACGTCTTCAATATCAACCATCTCAGTTAAATCGACTTTACATTCGCCGGCGAAAGCAACAATTGCATCACCCAGAATATTAAAATTTTTATAAATCCAGTGAGGAGCGAGCTGAGAGCCTATATATTTTATTTCCTCTTCTATATACTTTGTTTTCATTCTTCTCCAAATATCAATTTAATATATTCTAAAGCATTATTATTGATTAAAGCTTTTTTTAAGTGACGGCAGGACTCACATATTCCGCAATGACGCCTATCTGAACCATAACAACTTCTTACATATTTAAGCGGTATAGAGTTCGTAATAGCAATTTTAACTATATCATCTTTAGTACAATTTATCAAGGGAGCAACTACTTTTGGCTTTTGAAGAGTTGAAAGAGTAAAAACATCAGAAATTTTGTTTCTGAACTCCACGGTATTATCAGGAAAAGTTTGTCCTTCATCTTTATTTGCACCAAAAATTATGTAATTATACCCGAAAGAATCAGCAAACGAAGCTGCAATATTTAAAAACAGACCGTTCCTGTTTGGAACCCAGACACTTTTAGCACTTTCATCAGTTTCTAGGTTATCGGTCGGAATTTTACTGTCTGAAACAAGAGAAGTATGAGTTATGTCTCTGAGCCAGTCAAGTTTAATAACCTTATGCTTAACATTATAGAATTCACAGATTTTGTGCGAAGCATCAATTTCTAAGTCTGCAGATTTTTGTCCGTAATCAAACGTTAACGCAAAGTCTATTCCGTATTCCTCACGGCACATTCCTAATGCAACAAGAGAATCCAGCCCTCCTGACAATAATATAATCGATTTACAATCAGACATTATATATTATTCCTCCTCATATTCTTCAATAATACATTTTGCTTCATTTTTAAGAGACTCTGAGTATCCGGGAAGTGAAATTACTTCATCGAGAATATCCCTTCCTGTAAGATTATACAAAGCTATCAAGGCGTTTTTTTGCACTTCTTCATCTTCATCTTTTAATGCACTTCTGATTAAATCCGGAGCTTCTTCAAATTCACTGTTCATTAGAGCTTCAATAGCGTTGATTCTGACTATTGGAGAAGAATCCATCAATGAAGTTTTTAAAACACCCAGAACTTTATAGCTATTAATATTAAGTTTCCCCAGAACTTCAACTATTTTTTCTTTTAAAAATGAAAATTTATCCCAAATCCCCTGCTTAGCTTGCATTATTTCAACAAGCGGGTCTATTGCACTTGTGTCTCCGATAAGTCCTAGTGCAAATGCTGCTGATTCTTTTACGTAAACAGACTTTTCCTCCTCATCTTTTACTACATTAATAAGAGGCGCAACAGCAAACTTATCGCCAATTCTTCCCAAAGCATCAGCACATGCAAGTCTGACTTTGTAATTTTCATCTTTATTATTTAGGCAATATAACAAAACACCAAGGGTTGAAGTATCTTTGTAATTAGATATAGCTTTTGCACAGAGGACACGAAAATTAATCTGCTCATCAGAGTCATCCCTTGGCAAAATTCTTAATAAAAGCATATCCAGTAATATTGCAAGAGTTGAACTGTCTCTGTGAAAATCAGTAAGCCCTATTACCCCCTGCAAAAACTCGTAATTATTAGAATGCAATAAAATATAATTAAATAACTCAGTAAGCTGAGACCCGGAATAAAATTCTTCGAGTCCGGAAATTCTGCGTAATACCTCAGATGTAGGCTCTTTTTCAAATCCGCACTCTCTTAATATTTCACTGAAATTTAACGACTCGTTATTCACAAAATCAAGATACAATAAAAAACCTCTTTTAGCAATAATACAAGGCTTTTAAAAAATTAATATATATTTTTTGTTTAACAAAAGTTTACAATTCGTTATAAAAAAAGCAATTTTTTTAAATTGAAATACTTTTAATATACATAAAGGTATTTTATAAGGAGTAATAATGAAAGAAGAAGAACTTAATGCTACAATGTCCGTAATAGCAGACCCGATTAACAATGTATATAAACTGGATTCAAGACAAGCTATAGAAGAAATCCAACGTATTTGCAGAATTTTTGATATTGCAGACAAACAGGCAAACAAGCACAAAATGCTTTCTATTAAGAACCTTGCAACATTCAGATTGGTTCTGAGCAACAACTAAACATAGATTACTGATATAAAAAAAGTCCTGAATATCAGGACTTTTTTTTGTTTAAATTAATTGTAAAGATTTGTAACAAAATAAACAGGTAATGAAATTCGTTATTTTTTAAATACTTTATATATACGTAAGATAAATATAAAGGTTTAAGAAAATGGCTACATCAGCACAATTAGGATCATTATTAGGAACACAAGCAGATTTAAACTACTATATTATGCAGTTAAACTACTGGTCCGGCAAATACGAAGCAAACAGTGAAAAACTTCAAAAGCAAGTTAAATACGAAGAAAAATGGGAAAGCGCTTTTGAAGATGCAAAAGATTCCGATAAAAAAATTGATGCTTGCGGATTTAAGAAAGAAAAAGGTGAAGTTTTCTCAGACCAAAGAGCAGATGCTTATGCTCACGCAAAAGTAAAACAATATGATGAAGAACTGTCATTAGACTTGGCAGAAAAAGATATAGATTATGACACAATGAAAACTATGTACGAAGCTCTTGTTACACAGTTACAGACTCAAAAAGAAAGCGAAAAACAATCTACTGCAACATCAGCTCAGGACAATCATCAGTTACAGTCATAATAAAAGGTTATCAACAATACACCTTAGATGCATTATACATCAAAGATGCAATAGTCATAGGGCCTACACCGCCCGGAACAGGAGATATAAAACCACAAGACGAAGATACAATATCAAAATCTACGTCACCTGTTAATTTGCCGTTGGCATCTCTGAAAATGCCGACATCAATTACAACAGAATTTTTCTTAACCATCTTACATCTTACAATTTTTTTACCCACCGCAGATATTAATATATCGGCGGTTTTTATTATTTCATCCAAATTTGGAGTATATGAATGACAAACAGTAACAGTTGCATTACGATTTAGAAGCATCTGTGACATGGGCTTTCCTACAATATTTGAACGTCCGATTACGACTGCGTGTTTGCCTTCTGGATTAATTTTATATTCATCAAGAAGCATCAGTATTCCCTGAGGAGTTGCAGGATAAAAATACGGTTCAAGCCCTAATACCATTTTACCGACATTTTCCGGATGAAATCCGTCCACATCTTTTTGAGGTAATATCGATTTTATCACATTATTTTTATTTATATGTTCAGGTAACGGAAGCTGAACCATAATTCCAGTAACAGAATTATCTTTATTCAATTCATCAATTGTATCTAACAAAGTCTTTTCATCAACATCACAAGGAAACTCTATAATATTAGTGCGAATACCGATTTTTTCCGCAGCTTTACGTTTATTATTAACATAAATAATACTTGCAGGATTGTTCCCTACCAGAATAACATTTAAGAAAGGTTTTTTATCAAGATGTTCAACTCTTTCTTTTACATCATCCAGTACTCGTTCAGATACTTTTTTACCATCTAACAAAATCATTAAACACTCTCCTGCGGCAGGTTTAATCGGAAATAAAACTGTTTAACCGCATCATTAACTATATCGGAATCCCAGTCGGAAGTACCGTCTTCAAGTTTTTTATCAAAAGGAATTGTTCCTAATATATCAAGTTCGGCTTCATTCATTTTTCTGTACACTTCATCAAGGTTTTCATTCTTAACTTTGTTAACAACAACACCTAATTGCCCTCCGGCTGCGTGTTTAACTGAAAACTCAGCAATACGTTTAACAAGTTTAACTGATTCTATAGTTGGATTTGCAACAATCAGAGCTAAATCTATATCAGTATCAACAAGCTGATTAAGGTATTTTAAATCAAACTCGCAGTCAAAAATTACAAAATCGTATCTTTCAATAAGTTTTTGACAAGCATCGTTTATCTGAGCCGTAATAGGACATCTGCAGTCTTTTGCTCCAACAAACCAGGAAACTATAATATCGGTATTATCATTAAGAGAAACAAGAATATCCTCTAATGCCCATTCAACAAACTCATGTTTAGACATGCCTTCGGGAATGCCTGTTTTATATTCATGTTTACCGCTTCTTATACCGTAAATAGTATTTCTGATATCCTTACCGAATGAATGTCCGAGTTCTCCGGTTAAATCATTATCAAAAAGTAAAATCGATTTATCAGGAAAATTATGACGTAAAACATTTAAAAAGGCTTTTGTAATTGTTGTTTTTCCGCTTCCGCTCTTTCCCGTTATTGCAATTTTTGTAGTCAATATAAAATCCTCACTAACCTGATTTTATCATAAAAATTAAAAAGGCGGAACAGATAAATCTGTTCCGCCTTTTGTTATTAATATGAAGACTAATCTTCGATTATGCTGTCATTACCGGCAGTAAGTTCAGGAGCACCAAACATACCTTCAATTTCTTCTAAGATTGCAGAAGGCTTACGAGCCTGATTACGTTGAGCAGCTCTTTTCTGAGCTTCTTTATCACGTTCTTCGCTTGCATATGTTAAGTGGTGGAAACCTGTACCGGCAGGAATTAATCTACCGATAATAACGTTTTCTTTCAAACCTCTTAACATATCCTTCTTACCTTCAACAGCTGCTTCTGTCAGGATTCTTGTTGTTTCCTGGAATGAAGCTGCTGATATGAAGGATTCGGTATTCAAAGAAGCTTTTGTTATACCGAGTAACATGTATTCACAAGTTGCTTCCTGACCATCGTGTTCTCTGACTGCTTTGTTTTCATTTTCAAAAGTCTGAACTTCAACGAGCTCTCCCGGTAACAGGTTTGTATCACCTGAATCAACAATTTTGACTTTCTTAGTCATCTGACGAACGATAATTTCAACGTGCTTATCAGCGATTTCAACGCCCTGTGAACGATATACACGCTGTACTTCGTCAACTAAGTATTGTTGAGCTTCTTCCGGTCCGCAAAGTCTAATAATATCATGCGGATTAAGAGGACCGCTTGTTAAAGGCTGACCTTTTTTAATTTTCTGACCGTTTGTTACAACGATACTTGCATCAATTGCAAATTTAATTTCAGTAGATGAACCTTCATCAGATACAAGATATAATCTCGGAACATCATCTTCAATTTCAATTTTTGCAGTACCGTCATACTCAGCTAAGATAGCACAGTCTTTTGGTTTACGAGCTTCAAGAAGTTCTTCAACTCTCGGCAAACCTTGAACGATATCGCCTGTTTTTTCTCTTTCAAATACGAGAGATGCTAACATATCACCGTACTGAACGAGAGCTCCTTCTTCAACCTGTAACATTGTACCCGGGCTAATCAAGTAAGGACGACCGTTTCTTATTGTAACTGATTTAGGAGTTACGTCAACAATCTTTCCTGAAACTGTTGCGGTTTCACCTGATGAAGCAAGTTCTGCATCAAGTTTTATAAATGCACCCTTCTTAACAGAAGGTTTATTCTTAGTTTCGATTGTTGTTTCATAATTTGCACAGTTAAGAAGAAGTCTTCTTGATTCTGAAACATCACCCTTTACAGAAGCAGAACCGTCATTAAGAGCCAAGACTTCGGTTTTTGCAACAGGAGTTTTAGCTTCAATTACATCACCGTTCTTAACAAGAAGTTCAGTTTGGAGTGAGCTGTTAAGTTTAGAGTTACCTTCAAGTTCACGTCTTACAATTAATGTTTCAAGAACAACAATTTTCAGGTTGCCTTTTTCGTCAAGTTCAACCAAACCTTTAAGATGTGACAAGTAACCCTGCATCTGTAATACAAGAGCTGTTCTTGTAAGAGTTGCACCATCTGCGCTTCTTACTTTTTGACCGTCTTTGTACTGTAATTTTGTTTCAGGAACTATATGAATAAGTTCATCTGTTGATTCAAATTTAATTGAAACATTTTTAGGTTCAACGTAAATTGTCTGAACAGGTCTGACAAGAATTTGAACAGGTTTGTCTTCCATTGACTCTTCTTCGAGGTTAGTTGTATCAATTTCCTCATCCAAATCATCAATATCAAGGTCATCAAAATCCATTTCCATCAATGTTACGATAGAAGTTTCTTTTAATTTAATACCTTTTGCAATTGTAGTACCTGCTTCAACAACAGAACCTTCTTCTACTTTAAGTTCGGAAATATTTGCTAATGTATGAACTTCACCCGGACGGACAGTAATTTCGTGAATTACACCGTTAAATTCTTTGAACTCAACAATACCGTCAATGTGGCAGTAAATATCTTTAACAACTTCTGTACCGGCAGTAACTTTAGTACCGTTTTCAACCATTTTAAGGTTAGAATCTCTGTTAACCTGATGTACTTCTTCAGGAACAAATACTACGTTACCCGGTTTAATAACTTTAAGATTTTCATCTACTTCAATGTCAAGATATTTAATTTCACCTGAGGAAGAAACAGAACATTCATCATCAATAAGTTCGGCAATTGTCATACCGTTTTCAACCGGAGTGTCAATAGGAGCTTTGACAATATACTTTTCATCTGTTTTCTTAACAGTCCATAATTGTTCTTTTTTGGTTTGTTCAAATTTAGCATTTGAAGGAGCAAGAGAAGCAATAACAATTGTAATTTCCTTACCGGAAACAATCTTATTGATTTTATTCTTGCCTGATTTAATTTCTTCAACAACTAAATCTTCACTATATCTGACTTCACCGCCATGTTCGGAGATGATTAGAGTTTCTGCAAGTCTGTCACCTGCTTTAACTTTTTGTTCGTCTTCAACGAGAATTTTAGAACCGCCCGGAAGGTTATAAACGTCACCGCCTATTACCCAAACAATACCGTTTTTGTTAGCTGTTCTTGAAATGTTACCTTGTCTGTCTTTCTTTTCATCAGCAACAAAGTCTTCAAATAATACCATACCTGAAATATCAGCGTTGATATCTTTTGTAGCCTTTTCAGTCAGACGGGATTCGTTAGAAGATGGTTTAAACTCAGCGAGTTTAAAGTCTTTTTCTATTTTCATACCGTCTTCAAAGAATACTGTTGCACCTGCCGGAATATGAATTTTTTCTGATTTTTTACCAGATTTAATTTCAATATCAGCTTCATAAATTGATACTCTTACAACATCACCATGACGAGTTCTGAGCTCTCTTGTTTTAAGTTTAGATTCAACAGTACCTTCAATCGGTGCATGAATTTCTTTTGTAGCTTCTTTTACGCCTACTGCACCGCCGGTGTGGAATGTTCTCATTGTTAACTGAGTACCGGGTTCACCGATTGACTGAGCAGCAATAATACCGATTGCTTCACCAACATCAACAAGTTTTTGCGAAGTAAGTGCCCAACCGTAACATTTTTGGCAAACACCATATTCAAGTGAACAAGTAAGACCTGAACGAACTTTAAGTTCAGTTAAGTTCAGGTGTGAAATCTTCTTGATATCTTTTCTGTCCATTGTAGTATTTTTAGCAACAAGAAGAGTTTTACCGTCTTCATCAAATATATCCTGAGCAACGGTTCTGCCTAATAATCTGTCTACCAACGGAACAATGACGGCATCACCATCCATAATAGGCTTCATGTTAATATATTTTTCTCCGCCGCAATCTTCTGCACGAATGATTACGTCTTGTGCAACGTCAACCAGACGTCTTGTTAAGTAACCTGAGTCAGCTGTTTTAAGAGCTGTATCTACAAGACCTTTTCTTGCACCGTAAGATGAAATGATATATTCGGTAACTGATAAACCTTCTTTAAAGTTAGATGTAATCGGCAAGTCGATGATTTGACCTTGTGCGTCAGCCATCAAACCTCTCATACCAACTAACTGTGATACCTGAGATAAGTTACCTCTCGCACCTGAGAATGCCATCATATATACCGGATTTAATCTGTCAAAGTTTTCAACAACCTGTTCAGTCAATTTAGCAGTTGTTTCTGACCAGGTATCAATAACCTTTGTATATCTTTCAACTTCGGTAATTTCACCTTTTAAGTATCTGTGTGTAGACTTTTCAATTTCTTTTTCAGCTTCTGCAAGAAGTTCTTTCTTTGTATCAGGAACCTGTAAGTCAGAAATAGAAATAGTAACACCTGACTGAGTTGCCATTTTATAACCCAAATTCTTAAGAGTATCAGCCAAATCTGCTGTTTTAGCTCCGCCGTATTCCAAATAAATTTGAGCCAGCAACTTATTCAAACCCTTTTTATCCATCTGCTTATTGATGAATTCAGGAGTATGAGTTTTGTGTGTGTAAGTATTTTCCATATTTATATTTCCTCAATTTCTCTTTAATTTATTTTGTTTACTCACTATGCCAATGCCTTGCGGACTGCTTCATTAAATAAGATTCTTCCGACAGTAGTTTCGATTCTCTTACCTTTTTCATCACGAACTACAATCTTATCGTGGTAAGTAATTATCTTAGCTTCTAATGCTGCGATAGCATCCTCGAAGCTGTAGAAGTAACCCTTAACTTCCTGATTAGGATCCTTCATAATTGTCAGATAATACAAACCGAGAACCATATCTTGTGAGTGAGTAATAATCGGTTTTCCGTTAGCCGGAGCCAATATGTTATTTGTTGCTAACATAAGCATTCTGGCTTCTGTTTGAGCTTCAATTGACAGAGGAACGTGAACAGCCATTTGGTCACCATCGAAGTCAGCGTTGAACGCTGTACATACTAACGGGTGCAATTGAATTGCACGACCTTCTACCAGTTTAGGTTCAAAAGCCTGAATACCTAATCTGTGAAGAGTTGGTGCACGGTTAAGCATTACAGGATGACCGTCAATGATTTCCTCTAAGATATCCCAAACTTTTGCATCAGAACGTTCAATCATCTTCTTAGCAGATTTAATATTTTGAACGTATCCTCTTTCAATAAGTTTATTAACAACAAACGGTTTGAATAACTCGATTGCCATTTCTTTCGGTAAACCACACTGGTTTAGTTTCAATGTAGGACCTACAACGATAACTGAACGACCGGAGTAGTCAACACGTTTACCTAACAAGTTTTGACGGAAACGGCCCTGTTTACCTTCAATAATGTTAGATAATGATTTTAGAGCTCTGTTATTTGGACCAACAACTGTTCTGCCACGTCTGCCGTTATCAATAAGAGCATCAACAGCTTCCTGAAGCATTCTCTTTTCGTTTCTTACGATAATTTCAGGAGCGCCCATTTCAAGAAGTCTTTGTAAACGGTTGTTTCTGTTAATTACTCTTCTGTATAAATCGTTCAAATCAGAAGTTGCAAATCTGCCGCCGTCTAATTGAACCATAGGTCTCAAATCCGGAGGTGTTACAGGAAGTACATTCATAATCATCCAGGTAGGTTCAGTTTCAGAAGAGATTAATGAATCCAATAATCTTAATCTCTTAATTAACTTACCTTTTTTCTGAACTGATGTAACACCGTTTGCAAGCTCTGTTCTGATTTCTTCTGCCAATTCTTTTGTGTTGATTTCGCCCAGAAGTTTTTGAATAGCTTCTGCTCCGATACCAACTTCAAGTTTTGACTCTTCATTTTCTAAAATAAAGTCTTCATATTCTTCTTCGCTTAAAAGTTGGAACTTCTTGAACGGAGAATCAGCAGGGTCAATTACAACATAATTGTTGAAATAAATAACCTGCTCCAAATCTTTTAATGTCATATCAAGAAGTAAACCTAAATATGAAGGAATACCTTTTAAGAACCAGATATGAGAAACAGGAGCAGCGAGCTTGATGTGTCCCATTCTGTGACGTCTGACTTTACTGTCTGTAACTTCTACACCGCATCGTTCACAGATAATACCTTTATGACGTACTCTTTTATACTTTCCGCAATAACATTCCCAGTCCTTTGTAGGTCCAAAAATCTTTTCGCAGAATAAACCGTCTCTTTCCGGTTTAAGTGTTCTATAATTTATAGTTTCAGGTTTTAAAACCTCGCCATAAGACCACTTCAAAATCCTTTCGGGTGAAGCTATGCTTATGCGTATATAATCAAAATAATCAATACTTGTAGACAATTTCCTATCTCCTTATATTTCGCCTAACGTTGTAGAAGTTTCAAAGAAGTTGATATTCAAGAGTTCAGAATCTATATCGGATAATGTTCTCTTTGGAGCGGCCTTTCTCAGATCGTCAATATCAGACATCAAGTCAACTTCCATACCGTTTTTCTTAGCAACTGTAATATCTAAACCGATACTTTGCAATTCTCTTACAAGTACCTTAAATGATTCAGGAATACCTGGTCTCGGGATGTTGTCACCTTTTACGATAGCTTCATAAGCTCTGTTACGTCCGTTAACATCGTCTGATTTGATTGTTAACATTTCCTGCAGAGTATAAGCAGCACCGTAAGCTTCAAGTGCCCAAACTTCCATTTCACCGAATCTTTGTCCGCCGAACTGAGCCTTACCACCTAAAGGTTGTTGTGTAACAAGTGAGTAAGGACCTGTTGAACGAGCGTGAATCTTATCATCAACTAAGTGAACAAGCTTAAGGATATAAGATAGACCAACAGCAATCGGTTCATCAAAAGGTTCACCGGTTCTGCCATCAATCAGGTAAACTTTACCATCTGGTCTTACCCAATCACAGCCTGATTCTTTAATACCTCTCATAAGTTCAGCCTTAGTTGCAATTTCAGACTGATTATCGCCATATCTTTCATCGAAAGAAGGAGCTTCATAGTGATCTTTAGTTAAGTATGCCGCTAAACCTAACAAGCATTCATAAGTTTGACCAACGTTCATACGAGAAGGAACACCCAGAGGGTTAAGAACGATATCTACCGGAGTTCCGTCAGGTAAGAATGGCATATCTTCCTTCGGTAATATTCTTGAAACAATACCTTTGTTTCCGTGACGACCTGAAAGTTTATCACCTACTGATACTTTACG
>ONVC01000036.1 GCA_900321205.1 uncultured Acinetobacter sp.
TATTGGTAGAAGTCTTTTTCATAATCTCAGTTATGTAATCATTAGTTTTAACCCCTTTTTCAACAATAGAAGCAACTGAGTTTTGTACCCCACCTGCCACCATAGCACCAAGGTTACAAGAAGTTATAACTCCTGTTTCGTCTTTACAAAACACACCTTGAGGGAATTCTGCAATAAGCTCCGCAAGAAGTTTGGCTGCGTTTAGTCTTGTTTCATCTCCGATATCAATTCCTGAATGACCGCCTTTCAATCCTCTTACGGTAATTTTTGCATTTGTATAACTTGCACCTGAGATTTGTAATTGTCCAAGTTTATCCGCATCATTTACAAGAACATATTTTGATAAAATCTTATCAAACTCAAGAGCTTTTTGTGATTTTTGGATTATATTCATTCTAAGTCGATTATAGACAATACCTCCGTGATTACCTAATTTACCGTTTACGCCTTCTTTTGCAAGCATTAAAGCACAGGCAACACCAACTTTATCATCAGCACCGAGAGTTCTGCCTTCGGCATGAATAAAACCTTCTTCGTCAAGATAAATGTTAACCGGACTGTCATCACCAACAACATCCATATGAGAAGATAACATAATCGGTTCCTTAGTGTTATCCGTTGCAGGAACATTTATATAAATATTTCCGTAACTGTCTTTTTTTCCGTCTATCCCGTTTTTAGCGCAAAAATCAAGTATCCGTTCAATAACTTTTTCTTCCTTTAAAGATGGTGACGGAACGGAAACCAAATTACAAAAAATATCTAAAACTTCATTTTCTTTTCTTAATTTTTCTAACATCAACAAAATCTCCTTATATGTTCGGGTTACCTTTGTGCTCTACTGCTATCTGCCGCTAAAAAACCTTCTGTCAGTTGCATTATCACTATTTCTGTCAATAGGAACCCGAACAGAGCGCAGACATTTAGGACACCTGCCTCTGTAACATGTTCCTTCTTTGTTTTGATACAATCTGCCATATGCATGGCAGCATTCAAACCATACACCTATGAATTTTCTTTTTTGCGGCTGATTGTTATTTTCTTGCATTTCTTGAACCTCTGACTTCTCTAGGTACAGGTTTAAAAATACTTTGTGTCAGCATTTCAACATAACTGTCTTTTAAATGTGCATAATCAAAGATTATAACACCGTTAACCGCATATCTTCTTGCCGCATGAATCTGCTTTATCAAGTCTGCATTAGAGCCGTTCATGAAGGTTACAAAAAGTCCGGCATACAGTTTTGTCCTTGGTGACTTATTTCTTAAAACATTTCCCATAAGATTCATTGCAGTTTTATCATCACAGGTTAAAAGAAGCGGAGTAAAACCGTCAATAAAATCATTCATTGACCAGGTTTTCCAGTCCTGTAACTTAGTATCATAAGCCATCTGCAAATTAGGGAATATAACTGCCGTTACGGTTATATCGTTCATTCGTGCCAGTCTGCCTATGCGTCTTACAAAATCAGTAATTTTTCCGGCACGGTATATATTCCATTGATACCACATGTAATCGCCCGGAACAAGTTCTATCGGGTCAATATTATACATTTTTTGGAATTCTTCTCTTGCGTATTTTGTATAACCCCAGTTTGACATATCATAGTTCGAATAATTCGGAGCAAGAGACTGAGGATATCTTATATAATCAAGGTTTATTCCGTCAGGTCTGTACCTCATAATTATTTCATCTATAAGATTGTACAAAAACGCCTGAACTTCCGGATTCGCAGGATCTATAAAATATCCGTTGTGTTCCGAAACAGAATACGGTATTGTTTCTGAATCAGCATTTTTTTTCTGATAATTTGCCCACTCGGGTTTTACAGAAAGTATGTACATAGGATTTGTTTCGGGAGGCTTGTTACCTACATAAAAAGACTCAAACCATATATGAATTTTTATTCCTCTTCTGTGAGCTTCTTTTATCCATATTTTTAAAGGATCAAACCCGGCAAATTCAGGGTTTTGTTTTATAAATCCGTATTCTTCCATAGTTCTTGACGGAAATATCGTCTGACCATGATAATAAGTTTCCAAAAAGACATTATTTATTCCTGCATCAGCTATCCTGTCGAGAACAGAAGTAATTTCTTCAATGTTGTGATAAGTCGGTCTTATCCATACTCCCTTAAATTCATACGGGTTATATGGTATTACGGTTGACATTGCCATATCCGCAAGTTCTATGGCTCTGGAAGCGTATTTTTGAGAATCATTACCATCCCTTTGAGCACGTTCTATATAATCTTTCGCTTTGTTCAGATTTTGGATAGTCCGTCTCTGGCTGTATGAAGGGTCCTGATTATAATAAAACATCATGTTTTCAACTTCTTTAACCTTTTCTCTTGCGCCATAAAGAAATGTATCAGATGTAATATATGATGTAATCAGTCGTTTATCCAAATCTATATAGATTTTTGAACCTACCATCACATTCTCGTTAATCCATTTTTTTGCTCTTCCATGCCCGCTTATTACAAAGCCGTTGGCAGGAATCAGTGAATCTGCACCGCTTAGCGATGAAACTGTATCGCCCGTAATAACAGCTTCAGTTCCAAACTCATTTGTATTTGTTCTGTACCCGAATGCAGGAGTATAAACAACTAATTGATTTGCCCCCCTCAAACCGGGATAACTTGCTCCTACACGGTTTGTTGACGTCTGAGGGTCAATTGCATCAATCGGATATGTTGACTGATTAAAAATAACTTCATTTTCTTTTGGAACAAATGGTTCATAAGTATCCTGCGCCATAACATTTGTGCAAAATACCAACAAAACTAATATAGAAAATATACTTCTTAGTATTCTCTCCATCCCTATTTTCCTTAATACAAACATTATAGAGCCGAAATGGTTTTTATACAAGTAAAATTTATGTTAATATTATTTAAAAGCACGAGAGGGATAAACCATGAACAAAACAAATTTCAGAACAGGTATAGGATACGATTTACACAGACTTGAAGAAAACCGTGATTTGATTATAGGCGGAGTAAAAATTCCTTACGAAAAAGGGTTATTAGGTCATTCTGACGCAGATGTACTTGTTCATGCAATTATTGATGCACTCCTCGGTTCTCTTGCCCTTCCGGACATCGGAACTCTTTTCCCGGATACGGATGAAAAATATAAAGGTGCTAACAGCATTGAACTTCTTAAAAAAGTTTTCTCTATGGTTAAAGCAAAGGGGTATTTAATCGGAAACCTGGATACAAACATTATTGCACAGGCTCCGAAAATGATGCCGCACATTCCTGATATGAAAAAAACTCTTTCTGCCGTTTTAGAATTGGCAACAGAAGATATTTCCATAAAAGCAAAGACAAAAGAACATCTTGACGCAGTAGGCGAAAAGAGAGCTATTGAAGCTCAGGCAATTGTCACCGTTTATAAGGTTTAAACAGAAACAACCACTTGCCCGACAACCTTTCCTGCTATAGTCTTAATTCTGTTATCGTACTTTATCTCACCCCAGCCGAGACGGTTAATAATTTCCAAAAGTGCAAATCTTCGTGCTTCCGCTGATGCATCATCGATTTTTACAACAAAAGCGTTACACGCCTGAACATTTAATACTACACACAACCCTCCGGCACCTACTTTTGCTATCAGATTTTCCGTTTTACTTATAATCTCAGTATCAGTTCTTCCTTCTCCGCCAAAGATATACGGATTACACTTAATAGCTTTCAGAAGTTTTGGATATTCAAGGAGTCTTACATAACCTTCCGCTAAATTTTTCAGCGGCATGCTGACTATCGGAACTCCGCAGCCGTCAGTTGTCATAGGATATTCCCTGGGCACTCCGCATAAATCATACAATCTTTCTTTTACGGCAATCTGCAACGGATGGTCAGGCTCTTCATAAGTATCCAAATCCCAGCCGTTTTTATCACACAAAGCAAGAAAACCAATATGTTTTCCCGAACAATTGTTATGTAAAACAGTCGGAGAATCACCCCTTACTATCATACGGTTTTGCATGCCCTTTGATAACGGAGCATGTATTCCGCATTTAAGCATCTCTTCTTTCAGTTTAAGTTTCTTTAAAAGTTTTAAAGCAACTTTTATATGACAGTCTTCTCCCGCATGGGAAGCAGAACAAAACGCCAATTCTTCGGGAGTCAAATCAATTTCATTATCCAGCAATAAAGTTGCCTGAAGAGGTTTTGCACAGGAACGCAAAAAGTATGGATTATTATGGCTGTTATCTGGAGAAAAACCTTCTATCGGTTTTGCCGACACCCAGACTCCGGTATGTACTTCTTCAACTAATCCGTCTCTTATATACTCAACTTTTATCATTTTATCCGATTTACCTTCTTACTTTTCGTCAGATTTATGATCCTTTATAAAGGTTAAAATCGCATCCATTTTTTGACGCAATATTTCATTTTCTTCTTTTAGTCGGGTGCATTCCACTTTTAAATCATATGTATCTTTTTCATACGATATATTTGGCATCTCGTCAGTATTTAAAGAAAATCTTTTTCCTGCTTCTTCCTTCATAAATATAATACTTTTAACATCTTTATCTTTAACAAAGCCCATCTGTACCATAAGTTCAGCAATAAAAACATGTTTTCCCGAATCTTTTATTTCCTGTTGTTTGTTTAAAACTTCATCTAATTGTTCAATAGTCATTTTACCTGCACGAACAAGATATTCACCGGTTCTGTATTTACCGGCTATAAAACCTGCTATTGCACTTACAAGATTTGGAACCTCGTCAGAGAAAAATTTTGATGTTTTACAAAAAGTAAAAGCTTTTGCAACTTCTTCCATTGTAAGATTATTTTCTATTGCAATTTCAATCAGTGACATGTGTTTTACACAACAGTTAAGGAATGAATAAATACTTTCATCATATCCTGATTCTTTCGTAAAAAGTTCATTTTGACCATGTTCCGAAAGTGATGGTTTATAGACATGGAACAGGTCACCTTCTTCAACATCAAGAAATTCGTTACTTAAATACTGGGTTAAGTCATTTGATAAATTAAGAAATATTACCTGTTTTATCCACAGAGGATAAGAACATAATTTATCCATATAATCAATAAACAAGCTTTTGCTCATAATAAAATAACCCTTCTTTTATATGATGTAACAAAAAGAATTATATCATAATATATAAAGTAAGTTAATATTTGTAAAGGACAAAATATTATGGGAATGGATGGGCTTTCTTTTGCAAACACCGGTGCGATAAAAGAACAGACATCAGCAGAATATACAAACAAAGTCGAGCAATCTATGGCTCTCGACCCTTCTAATACTGCACAGCAGGTACACAGTCTTGACAATAATAAAAGGGTAAAAGAAAAAGAAGAAAATGAAGAAGAGGGAGGCAAAAGACGTGAAGGTCAGCCGCAACAGAATGAAAACGAATTTCAGGACGGCTTGATTGAAGAACCGAAAGAAGAAGAGACCCCTGAGTTCCATGTTGAAGATTTTGAAAACCCTGATAAAGAATTTTATGTTAAACTTAATATTAAGGATGATATAATAGAATTGTACGACAGTTCGTCGAACAGATTAATAGAAACAATATCCGGTAATGAACTCGGTGAACTTGTTCAGAAGCTTAATATGGCATCCGGTATATTCGTTAATAAGAAGGTATAAAATGCCGCCAATAAACCCGTACAACAAATACATAAAACAATACCAGGCAAATAATATCAATACGGCAACGCCGGAAAAATTAATGATATTATTATTTGACGGTGCTATACAATTTCTAATTAAAGCAAAAACAGCTATTGCAGAAAACAATTTTCAGGAACGTTCAACTAACATTGACGGAGCCAGAAAAATTATACGTGAACTTATGCGCACAATTGATTTGGAAAACGGAAATGATGTTTCAAAGCAACTGTTCAGATTATATAACAGAATGGCTATGAATCTTATTAAAGCAAACGTTCAACGTAACACAGATAAGATTAATGAGGTAATTGAAGACCTTACAAATATAAGATGGGGATTTCAGAAAGCTATTGAAATACAAAGCGGAGTTACTACACTCGAAGACGCTATGAGCGAACAGGCACCGGATACAACACCTGATACTTCTGCTAATTCAACCACAGATTCTACCCCTGTTCAACAGGAAGGAGAAAATAACGATGCAAGATGAGCAACAGTATGAACAGCTTATGATGCAATACCGCCAGCTTAAAAACGGCGCTATTGATATTGCCAGACTGCTTGAAAAAGAAGACTTTGACAGTGCCATAAATCTTATTAAAATGAGAGAAAGCATTTTTTTGAGCTGCAAAACAATAAGAAGATATCTTGAACTTTCTCCGGAACAACAAGTAGAAGTTGATAAAATATTTAATGAGATCAAAGAGTTAGAGCTAAAAAATATAAATACTCTTGAAAAAAGCATGGAAGACGTTAAATCCGAGCTTACAAGAACACAAAAAGTACAAAAATTAAATAAAGCATATAGAAGTAACGAAAACGCACAGGGAACAATTGTAAATTTTGAGAACTGATTTCAGGTGTTTTGAGTATATAAGCATGCTTTTATATAGTCATATTCTATATTTTGCAAATTTAACATGTCGAAAAACAGAAAAAATCGTACTTTTGGGTGAAAAAAAGACTTGCATTCTTTAATTAAAGCGTTATAATAAATTTTGTAAAATTTAAGAAAGGAGTTTTATAATGAACAAAGAAGAATTAGTAGCAGAAATTTCAAAGAAATCAAAAGTTACTCAAAAAGAAGCTAATGAAGTATTATCAGCTTTAATCGAAACAGTACAAAAGACTGTATCAAAAGGTAAAAAAGTAACTTTAGTTGGTTTTGGTACTTGGGAACCTCGCAAGAGAGCTGCTAGAAATGGCAGAAACCCTCAAACCGGTAAAGCTATTAAGATTCCTGCAAAAACAGTTCCTGTTTTCTCTGCTGGTAAAAAATTCAAAGAAGTTGTTAACGGCAAATAATTAATGGCTTTTTGAATATAAGTAAAATGGCGCAATCTTTCAGATTGCGCCATTATTTTGTGTTAAAATCTAATTATGAAAATTTCACCTTTTAAAATTGAAGAATGGATGAACAGATACGAAGCCGGTGCTTTGTACGATTTAACAGCAACTTGTATCAAGCCACTTACGGTATGTGAACTTTTGGAAATCAGTTCTAAAACCGGTTCCTCATATACAGAGTCAGAACTTCACAAGATGCTTAATACTCCGCTGGATTACGGTGACATTACAGGGTCGGAAAGACTTAAAAACAATATAAAATCATTATATACAACTCAGGAAACTTCAAACATAACTATTACCCACGGTGCAATAGGTGCAAATCAGCTTGTTTTTTATTCCCTGCTGGAAAAAGGTGATGAAGTTGTTTGCATAGTGCCAACATACCAGCAGCACTACTCAATCCCCGAGTCCATAGGGGCAGAAGTTAAATTATATTTTTTAAAAGAAGAAAATAACTGGCTTCCGGATATTGAAGAACTTTCAAAAATTGTCACTTCAAAAACGAAGTTATTGTGTTTAAATAACCCTAACAATCCGACAGGCTCAGTAATTCCTAATTGGCTTATTGAAGAACTGGTTGAGTTTGCAAAGAAAAATAACGTATGGATTTTATCAGACGAAGTTTACAGAGGACTTAATTTAATCGGAAATCCGTATTCAATATCTATCGCAGATATATATGAAAAAGGCATCTCTGTCGGAAGTATGTCAAAAACCTATTCACTACCCGGATTAAGATTAGGGTGGGTCTGCGCAAGAGAAGATTTGATAAATGAAATTAATCATCAGAGACAATACAATACGATAAGCGTCGGTGTTTTAGACGATTATTTTGCGTCTATAGCACTCGAGAACAGAAACGCAATACAGGAGCGTAACTTTAACATCATGCAGCTTGGCATTAAGACTTTTTCAGAATGGCTGACAAAAGAACCCCTTGCGGAATGTATCATTCCTAATGGAGGAACAACGGCTCTTGTCAAATACAAAAAAGACATGCCTTCACGAAAACTGTGCAAAATTTTTCAAAACAGAACCGGTGTTGCACTCCTGCCGGGTGAAACAATGGAAATGGAAGGATATGTAAGAATAGGCTTTTGTGCTGTTGCATTAAAACCGGCTCTCGATTTATTTTCTGACTTTCTGCATCAATGATTTAAGAACGAATTGTGCTTCTTTCAAGGGCACGTACAAGCTTAGTCGGAAGATTTTCTTTGGGGTTAATTGAACCTACAAGAATAGTTTTACATCCCAAAAATTTGCCTACAAGAATATCAGTAAGAGGTCTGTCACCTACCATAACCGCTTCGGAAGGTTTTATACCTATTTCATCAAGATATTTTTTTGCAACTTTTGGATTTGGTTTTTTTGCACTGCCAATTACTCTGCACGGTGCAGTCTTTGATGCCTGATTTATATAATCATTCTTAGTATTATTTGATATAATTGCAACTTCAAAATCTTTAATAAAAGTATTGAACCATTCTATTGTTTCAGGTGTAAAAGTTGCGGATTTAGACTGCATTACGGTTGAGTCTAAATCTAACATTACACATTTTATTCCCTGTTCTTTTAACTCATCAAAGTTAATTTCATAAATATTTTTCAGATTATAATCAGGTTTTATAAACATTTTTTATCCCCATCCCCTTTTCTAATATTTACATATTTTAACAGTTAAGTCAATTTAATATTTTTGTTTTATTATTAAAAACGGTGAGGAGAAAATGATAAATACCATATCCGACTTATTTTTCACAACAGCACCAATTTGTGCTGTGCAAAAACGAAAAAATCCGGTAAATTTTACCGGAGCAAAACATCGTGCTTTTTTTAATGAAAAAAAGCCTGATGTGTTAAAATTTAACCCGACTATAAAACTTGGAGTTCTAAAAACAGGCATAAAAGATAACAGACTTGAAAATCTCTGGATAGAAAAAAGGGCGTACACATACCCGGCAACAAAAGATTCATATCCGGCAAAGTTCATCTGTATTGATTCAAACGGGCAGACAAGAATTAAGCCGCATATATATCTTAACATGATAGAGGTCAAACCTGAGTATGCACGTCAGGGAGTATGTTCAAAAATAGAGCATAAGATTATAAAACTTGCAAAAAGACTCGGTTTTGGCGGAAGGGTAATACTTGATGCGACAAAAATTGAAAGCCCTGAGATGACAAAAATTCCAAGTCCGTCTCTTGCTCACTGGAAAAACGGCTTTCGTTTTACACGCCCCGAATACAACAGAATAATGAAACGTGTTTTGAAAGGAGAGCTTCCGCCTGAAGACGCTCCGGAAGGTACAATGTACTGGGCGGAACAAAAGTCTTATAAATTTATAGACAAGAACATTTAGCCGTTTCATTGATACCGTTTTTTATGCCGACTGTCCTTATAAGTGCATATTCATGGTTTTGCGGTTCTTTTGAAAACTTTACAAGAAGCTCATGGTTAGTATTAGCAAGCTCCTGTTCTTCACCCTTTAAATCTATTATCTCCGTAACCTGCGTAACAAATTTTTCTGTCGGAGTTATGAGTTCAATGTCTTCATTTTTATAGAATTTGTTTTTTGTAATTATTCTGTAATACCCGTTTTCGTATCCATGAACTTCACACAGAAAATCGGCACCTGCAAGACCTTTAGAGATATCATAACTGTAACCGTCAGAAGGATATTCACCGTCACCGAGATAGAAACCTGTTGTATATCCTCGGTTCCCAACCTTCAATAACTCCTCAAAATATGGCTGCATATCTGCATCAGGATTTTTCATAACTTCATCTATTGCTTCCCGATAGGCTTTTGCAACTGCTGAAACATAGTACAGACTTTTCGTTCTTCCTTCGACTTTAAATGAATCAATACCGGCACTTATCATTTCTTTCAGATGTTTTACGAGACATAAATCTTTTGTTGAAAGAATATGCGTACCTTTGTCATCCTGAATTATTTCCTGATATTCATTAGGTCTTGTTTCTTCAAGAAGTTTGTAACTCCATCTGCAAGGCTGTGAACAGTTGCCGGAATTAGCTTTTCTTTCACCATTTGTCATGTAGTCACTCAATAAACATCTGCCGGAAAAAGATACGCACTGAGCACCATGGATAAAACATTCCAGCTCCATATCGGGAACTTTTTGTTTTATTTCAGCCACATCCTTTATCGGAAGTTCACGTGCAAGGATACATCTTGTTGCACCCATATCCTGCCAGAATCTGACAGCTTCATAATTAAGAATATTAGCCTGAGTTGAAACGTGAATCGGAGTACTTGGCATGTATTTTTGCGCAAGCCTCATAATCCCGGGGTCACTTATTATAAGCGAATCCGGGGTTGAAACAGAGATTCTGTCCATACAGGCTTCAAGAGATTTTATATCTGAGTTAAACCCGAAAATATTAAGCGTTAAATATGCTTTTGCTCCCAAATTGTGTGCAGTATCAATCGCAAGCTTAAGATTATCCATCGTAATAAGCTCGCCTTTTCGCATTGCTCTCAGGCTGAAATCAACAACACCAAGATAAACAGCATCTGCACCATACTTGATTGCATATTTTAATTTTTCAACGTTGCCCGCCGGCATAAGTAATTCAGGTTTAATCATAAAAATATAATAGCACGAATAAAACTAAACGTGTTTATCAGAGGCAAATAATTTTTATACGTGTTTTTCAACTTCCTTTTTCACAAGCCAGAATGTAACTGCACCAAGCATACTCTTGAACTGTGATATCAAAAAATCAACAAGGATTTTTTTTATTTGTTCAGAGAGCATAGGCGCAAGTTCTACAAGCTGTTTAGATATTTTGCGGACTAATATCATTACGCTTTTTACGGAAGGTCGTATCTCTTCTGTGATTTCGTTATATTTAAGTATAATTTTATCTGCTTTAACCAAAACTATAATCAATGCCAGAGAAATAATTACTTCTGCTATAAATACAATTGAAATTAAAAAATAAAAAAGCATTTTTTCTTACCCGTTTTTGTAATAATATAATTATAACCTTTTACGGATTTTTTTCAAATTTTTAGAGGATAAGGAGATGAAGGGAACTTTTTTATTTTCATTATTAACGGCAAAAGCAATCAGTACCGCACTAAGAGTTACGAAACTTTCGGGCGGAACTTCCATTATCGGAAAAATTGTTCTGAAGATTTGTCCTGATTTTCTTACTCACGCCAATAAATACATAAATACAAAAATAAATATTACGGGAACAAACGGTAAAACAACAACATCAGGTTTAATTTCTCACCTCCTTAAAGAAAGCGGAAACTCTGTTATAAATAATGCGCTTGGCGCAAATATGATTCAGGGCGTAGTAAACACCCTTGCGGTTGATTTAAACCCACTAAAAAAATACAGCTATTCTGTCATAGAATCCGATGAAGCTTTTTTAGAAGTTATTTACGATAAATTTGAAGCTGATTATCTTGTTGTAACAAATCTTTTCCGAGACCAGCTGGACAGATACGGAGAGCTTGCCACAACAAAAAAATTCATCCAAAACGGTATTGATAAAGGGTTTAATAATAAGGGAGAAAAACCTGTCTTGATTCTGAATGCTGACGATCCTCTTGTTGCAAGTTTCACCGGGGGAAAATATAAAATATATTACGGCGTTGAAGAAGTAATATATGCTGAAGGTTTAAAACCTTCCGAAAGTCACACGGAAGAAGCATTTAACTGCCCCTGCGGAAAACCTTTAAACTACAATAAAAAGTTCTACGCTCAACAGGGGCATTACAGTTGTGAGTGCGGATATAAAAGACCTGAGCCAAAGTATAAAGCGAATGTAACTCTATATAAAGACCACTCTGTTTTACAAATAAACGGTGAAAACTATGAAGTTCCGCTTGTAGGATTATTTAATGCATATAATGCTCTTGGCGCAATTACCCTCTGCAAAGAACTTGGAATTGAAACCGAAAAAATACAAAAAAGTATAAAAACTTTCAAAGTCGCTTTCGGAAGAAGCGAAGTTAAATACCTGAACGGGAAAAGAACATTGATTCAGTTAATAAAAAATCCTATCGGTGCAAACGAAGTTCTTAAAACCGTTGATTTAGACTCTAATCTTTTAATCATTATAAACGACAATTACGCAGACGGGCGTGATGTTTCCTGGCTTTGGGATGCTGAGTTTGAAGTATTGAACCCCACTCCTCAATCCCCTCACGCAAGGGGCGGGGAAGCTCAAAAAGAGATTATAGTTTCCGGTTCAAGAGCAAATGACATGGCTCTTCGATTAAAGTATGCAGGAGTTGATACAGATAGAATTAAAGTAATCTCGGATATAGAAAAAGCTGTTGATTATATAGGTAAATCGGCGGATAATAATATTACAATACTGCCTACATATACGGCACTTTTAAAACTGGATAAGATGAAAAATCTAAAGAGAAAATAAGGGGAATTTATTATGTTATTAGGTGTAAACATTGATCATATAGCAACATTGAGAAACGCAAGAGGGGGAAACGACCCCGATTTAATGACAGCAGTAAGAATATGCAAAGACTGTAAAGTCGCATCAATTACAACTCATTTAAGAGAAGACAGACGTCACATAAAAGATGCTGATGTCGTAGCAATAAGAATGATGCCGAGAGTACGTCTTAATTTAGAGATGGCAATGACAAAAGAGATGCAGAAATTTGCGCTCAAAATCAGACCTCATGCAGTTTGCATAGTGCCTGAAAAAAGAAAAGAACTTACAACCGAGGGCGGACTTGATGTTGCAGGACAATTAAAATGGGCAATTGAGTTTACAAAACCTCTTATTGACAAAGGTATTGAAGTAAGTTTCTTTATTGACCCTGACGTGCACCAAATATCAGCTGTATCAAAAACAGGAGCACCTTTTATTGAACTCCATACAGGAAGATATTCTAATGTTTATGGTACGGCAGATGAAGAAAAAGCTTTTGAAGACCTGAAAGGTGCAGCTGTGTTTGCACAAAACTTCGGACTAAAAGTAAATGCAGGGCACGGTTTAAATTATGATAACGTTCACAGAATGCACGAAATACCAAATCTTGTTGAGCTTAATATCGGTCACTCTATAATATCCAGAGCCGTTTATGTAGGGCTGGAAAAAGCGGTCAACGAGATGAAAACATTATGTGAGGTTGCAAAATAATGAAATCAAAAGAAGAAATTGTTAAAGAAATGCAGCTTGTCGTAGAGCAGATGAGACTGGACGACATTGAAGAAAATCCTGATTGTGAGCACGAATTTTTTACCTGTGATGCTTGCGGAAGTACAAAAGACCTTGCCGGTTCTGTTTTGTACGGACATCACAGACTTTGCAATGATTGTGTATTGCTTGCAGAAGTCGGATTTGAACTCGGACAAATCAAAGATATCCACGAGCTTATTGATGCAATGGAAGATAAACGACTTGAAGCAGACTGCGAATTTTTAAAAGAAGAAGAAAAACGCAAACAGTCTCTTGATAATGCAGGTCTGAATTAGTCCTTTACTATTACACAAGATAGGACACAGTAGAATTTTGCGGAAGTTTGAACTCTTTAACAACCCCGTTTTCATCTTTGTTAAGTTCAAAGAAAATTTCCTGCGCCTGAGCATATGGGATATTATATTTTTTTGAAATATCTCGGGCTGAATATTTAAGATACTTTGTATTTCTTAACTCATTAAGAATAGAACTCTTTTGTTTTGGAAGGGAGTAAGCTGTCTGTTTTTTTTCTTTATCAGGAACTTTTACCTTTAATGGTGCTTCATTTGACAAAGAAGAAGTATCAACCGTTAGCGCATTTGTTTCTGCATCAGGTCTTTTAATTTCGAGCGGAGACTGAGCTTGCTGTGAAGAAGTATCAAGCTGCTGCAAAACCGTTTGATTGACATTGTTTTGCGTATCTTCTGCCGTAACTTCTTCTGATTCGGTTTCATTACGTCTGTACCGAGTCATAAGTTCAGATAACGCTTTTCTTGTTACGTCAGTATGTTTGCGCGATTCTGACGTTTTATTTTCTTCTTCACTATTTTCGTCAGTATTACCTGATTTAATTCTTCCGTTACGGAAATATGACCTTAAATCAGATAATGCATTCAAAGATGCTTTGCCTGATGAACTGATATTTTCTGCCATAAAACATAATCCCTTTAACTAATACATTATAACTCTTTATAAAAAAAAATCCAGACACGATTTTTTTTGCTTTAATTGTTAACAAATAATTAAAATTTTATTAGGATAATATAAAAAAATATTTCTTTGATATAAAATTAAAAAAGAATTACACTAAATCACGAGGTATAAATTATGTGGGATTATTCCGAAAAAGTTTTAGACCATTACAGAAACCCCAGAAATGTGGGTAAAATTGATAACGCAGATTTAATTGGCGAAGCAGGCTCTCTGGCTTGCGGAGATTCTTTAAAATTATATTTAAAATTAGACGGCGAAAAAATTGTTGATGCAAAATTCCAAACTTTCGGGTGCGGTTCAGCCGTAGCATCATCAAGCATTTTAACTGAAATGATTATCGGAAAAACCTTAGACGAAGCAAAACAAATTACAAATAAAGATATCGCAGATGAACTCGGCGGACTTCCTCAGGAAAAAATGCACTGCTCAGTAATGGGACACGAAGCTCTTGAAGATGCACTAAAAAAATATTACGGGGAAGATGTTATTGAAGATGATTTACACAAAACCGCAGACAAAATTGTATGCACCTGCTTTAACGTAACCGAAAACCAAATCTGGGAAGCTATAAAAATAAACAACCTCAAAACAGTTGAAGAAGTCACAAACTACACAAAAGCAGGCGGAGCTTGCGGAAGATGCAAGGGAACAATAAAAGATATTCTTGATACCTACTGGAAAGGTGTAAATAAAAGAGAAGAAAGTACTTTAACCCAAACTCAAAAAATACTTAAAATCAGCAAAGTCATTGAGCAGCAGATTTCACCGGAACTTCAAAAAGACGGAGGTGACATTGAGTTTGTAGACTTAGACGGTAATAAGGTTAAAGTTAAATTAACAGGGATGTGTCAGGGTTGCAAAAACGCAAAAATGACAATAAAAAGTTTTGTGGAATCCATTCTGAAAGACAAAATTGATT
>ONVC01000035.1 GCA_900321205.1 uncultured Acinetobacter sp.
CTGTAGGCAATAAAGCGGACACATACCCCGATCACCTCAGGTTCTGTAACATACATGCCGGCAATGGAGTACCGCAGCAGAAAGCAAAGGGACGGAAGGATCAGGGCGCAGGTCCAATTGAACGCCAGCCCCACATTGGCGTACTGTTCGGCATGAATCCAACGCCTGGCGCCAGCCTCGATGCCAATCAGGATGGTCATGCTCATGGAAACACTCAGCGGGAGCATATAGACAAAGCCGGCAAAGTTCATAGAAGCCTGACTGGCCGCAATGGCAGCGGTACCGAAACGCGCCACCATAAATGCAACCACACCGAAGATGCTGGTTTCCATAAAGATGGACAGCCCGATGGGTATGCCAATACGCAAATATTCCAGTATAAGATCTCTGCTGAACCGGCTGCAGCAAGCGGAACCATCTGCCCTTGTTGCCGGATTATGTACCGGACTGTTTGCAGATTCCGGTCTATCCTCTGCTTCGCCTTTCGCTTCCGGCTCACGGGAAAGTTCCGTGAATATAGGAATGTCACGGTACAAAGGGTGCCAGCGGATAATCAGCGCAAACATCCCGAACAGAAACCAACAGGTGATACCGGTGCCAATCCCGGCGCCGATACCTCCCAGCGGAGGAATTCCCAGTTTACCAAAAATCAGGATGTAGTTCAGAATGATATTCAGGGGCAGGGTCGCCAGATAGACCTGCATGGTGAGACGGGTACCGCCCATCGTATCGATAAAAGAACGGAGCACCGTCCCCATGAAAAACGGAATGATACCGATGCCAATGCCTGCCAGATAAAATCTGGCAATATAAGCCACCTGCGGCTCCAGTCCCAGCCTTCGGATAAAAGGTTCCAAAAAACAGAAACCTGCCGCAAAACAAAGAAACGAAAACAACAGGGCCAACAAAAGCCCGTGCCGGACGACGCGCCCCGTTTCCGCCTTTTTTCCCGCCCCCAGCAGATGGGCCGTAAGCGGTGTAGCGGCAATTAAAATCCCGTTTATCGTCGTAAAGACAGGCATCCACAGATTGGTTCCGATGGAAGTTCCTGCCAGCTGTTCCGCTCCGGCCCGTCCGCTCATGACCGTATCAAAAAAGTTCATTCCCATAATCGCCGACTGCGTAACGAGGATTGGGATCATAATACTGAAGAAGTGGCGGAACTTGTAACGGGCATCCTTCCCGAAAAGTTTTTGTGCAAAAGATTTCATTATAACTCAGAATAATCTTCAGGGATGTTATATATCGTTATATGGCAATATGCTCAATCCATTTCCTTTAATTGTCCTTCAGCGCGGCGCCTTCCTTAAACGCCTGGCCTACCTTCTCGCCGCACACATAATACCCGTGCCGGAACGTATCATAAACCAGTGCGTTCAGCTTCGTCACGTCCACCTTGCCCTCAGCGTCCAGCACCCGCTCCTCCGCCGCCGTGTTCACAATCTGCCCTACCACACAGAAAAAGCTTCCCT
This sequence comes from uncultured Acinetobacter sp., assembly GCA_900321205.1. Taxonomy (GTDB): domain Bacteria; phylum Cyanobacteriota; class Vampirovibrionia; order Gastranaerophilales; family Gastranaerophilaceae; genus CAG-196. The sequence continues at coordinate 1,473 of ONVC01000035.1, forward strand.
TCTTCAGCACATCGGCCAGCTCGCATTCCATCGCCAGCGGAAACTCTTCAATAACAGGCGCGTTGACATGACTGCTCTTCACCGCGGTAAAACCCGAACGGGCAAACTTATCCGGCACCTTATGGCCGGAGACTATGCCGAAGTAATCCGCTGCAGCCATATGCGCCTGGTCCGCTATCGCCACCGTAAAGGCCTTTGTCTTCAAAATATTTTGCGCGGTCTTGTGCCCTTCATCCAAAAAGAGCGCGATTTGTTTAAAATCGCAAATCTGCCCCCAGGCCGCAGTCATCACGTTCACCGTCCCGTCCTCATTGTACGTCGCAATCATCAGCACCGGCATCGGGAACACCGCTTCCAAAACGCCCAAATCTTTTTTCATCTTGTTTTCCATCCTTTCATCGCAGTTCTTTATTCTTCCGTTTAATCAAAACGCAATTACTTCATAACGTTTACGGTCATCTTTCCTTTCAATTGTTACAACAGTCACTTCACCTGCTTCGGTTTCTCCGAGAGATGATATCGGAAAACGTAAAAATCATGCTTTTCCGCAACGGAGATATGGATACTTCCTTTTCCCGTCCAATAGTAATCGTGCTGCACACAACCCCCGTTAGACTCCACGTACGGTTCCTCTGCCTGAATGTACGGCTTGCCATACCGTTTCTCCAGATCTTTCATCATTACATCATAATATTTAATATCATCCGTAAAAAAGATCTCCCGTACGACCTCTTCCCTTTCAGGAGATTTGAAATTTTTTAACACATAAGCCGTTCCCTTGACCTCGTGCCCATACCAATCGCCGGAGAAATCAATACCGATATTACCGGAAGCAACTGCTCCCCCCAACTTTAATTCTTCCGGCCGGCGGCCAACCCATTTGAGTACGTCCCAAACATTTTTTACTTTTACCATCTGGTTTTGTTCAATCCGGGTATCCACGGCAGATCCTCCTTTTATGTCCGGTGATGGCAAGGCAGTGACGGCTGACGTTTGCGTTTCCGCCGCCGCAATATGCTGTGGCATAACAAAAACACCGAACAAAATGCCTAATGTACAAACAGCAGCAGAAATACTTTTTAAATTATTAACCGCAATCGGTTTCATAGCGCGCGTCACCTTTCTATTAAACACAAATTTTAAAACGCAGGATTATAGCTATTTGTTCCGCATTCATTCACAGTTGCCAGTTTCTCATATATCTGGCATCCTTAAATGTCCCTATCTTTTTAATCTTATTTTCCTTTAACATTGTATGCAAAACCAGTTCCACTGTCTTGACGCTGATGTCAGGAACTTTTTCCATAATTTCCTGCTTTGAAATGGGAACCACCGCACCGAGCAATATGCTCTCAACCCGTTCGGATTTTTTAGCCTTCTTTAACGATATCTCTGTAAACGCCTCATCAAGATCCTTAAAACACCTGTAGAGAATCTGCAAAAAATGAATGATAAAGGGCACGTAATCATTTTTGTTATCGTGCCAGGAGCGGGAAGATTTTTCCAACGCTTCATAATAACTTTCTTTATATTTGTTGATCTGGCCTTCATAGGATATGTATCGGACAATATCATACCCGGACAAATACAATAACAGTACCGTTAACAACCTGGACACACGGCCATTGCCATCGGCAAAAGGATGGATGCAGAGAAAATCCAAAATGAAGCACGGTATCAGCAACAACGGCGCAATCTGTGAATCCTGTCTCGCGTCATAGTAAGCAAACAGCATCTGTTCCATATCGCGCTGTACATTTTTCGCCAAAACCGGCATAAACCGGACCCGCCTGCTCCCATCGGCGCCACACTCCATAATGAAATTATCAAGCTTTTTATAATTGCCGGCCTCCAACGGGCTGGCCTGTTCCTCTATTAATTTATGAAGAGAAAGGATCACAGACTCATTTACATCCATATTGTCATGGTTTGTATGAATACGGTTCAGCGCATCCTTATAGCCGGAGATTTCCATCTCATCATGGGTCACAGGCATGGCTCCGTCCACAATAGCGTTAATCCTGGCATCCGTGGTGACAATTCCTTCAATGGCATTGCTTCCCTTTACCGACTCTATCAGCGCCTTACGACGCAGCGTGTCAAAAGTTTTGCCGTACTGCAGCTTGCGAAACTCTTCCTTTGACCTTAAATCCGCAATGATATCCGTAAGCCCTATAATATGCCCGGGGATTTGATTCTTCAGAAACGAATAATCATATTTGTGCATGCCTTGTCTCCCATATGCGAAAACGATTGACAAAATCTATCTTATCCAAATTTACTACCTAAATTTTATCATTTTTTAGGAAGTAAATCAAACAAAAGCAGAATTAAAAAACACAGCGCCTGCTAAAGCAATAAGAGCAAGCACTATGGTTTTATTTTTGTCTGAATCAATAACTTCATTTTTATATTTTTTCGATACCTTGCTTTCAACAATTCCATCTTTGATATTAATGGTTTCATAGAATTGCCTCTGTTTTTTATTAATTAGTTCTAATACATTTTACTACAGACCACTCACTGGAACAATTTATATCAGGTGATGGCAAGGCGGTGACGGTTGACGTTTGCGTTTCCGCCGCCGCAGTATTTTGCGGCATAACAAAAACACCAAACAAAATGCCCAACGTGCAAACAGAACTTGATAATTTTTACCATTTTGGTGCTGTCCGACGCCTGTAAAACTGTGCTTCTGTTTTAAAACGCATAGCATGAAAATCTGTAATCTCAGCCTTATTATACATCGGCATCCATAAGCCCTCCGTTTTTTGTTGGAAACAAAATATTCGGTATTACCAAATTCCATTCAGCATCATATGGCACGTTCTCCCGTTAACTATCCTTCAGTATTGGGGCGAAGTTGTCGGTATTTAGTTGGTTGGCGTAAATTGAATTTGATTGAAGGCAGAGGTGCATGATGTGGTACTATTCTTTTAAACCAATATAATGACTTGTTTTCTCTGATACACTGTACATTACTGTACACTTTGTTTATCCCAACACTTCTCTACACATTCAATAAATATATCTATTTGTTGATAGAACCCCTTATTGTCAAAAAATTTATATGAATGTTGGCCGTTTACTACATCTTTTAGATGGTAAGCTTTTTCTCCTCGTTGCCGGTACCCAGCTTTACAACCTATTTCTTCAAACAAAATTATGTACTCCCTTTCCTCGGAATCATGGCAAATTAAAGAAAAACTGTTACAACTTGAGTAAGAATCAATAGTATCAAAAAAATCTCCTATTGCATGGCTTTCAGTTTCAGAGTAAATCAATTTAAAAGAATTATATCCTTGTATTGAAAGTTTATGACAAATGTTCTGTAAAAACGTTCCTGTTTCATAAAACAAAAAAACTTTTGATAAGGTTTTAAAATAATTTTTGATTTCTTGAGAGTCTGCTCCCGTTACAGTACTTCCTTTTGTAAAATGCGCACTCGAATTTCGTTTTTTTTGAATTGTACTATCAATCAATTCTTTAAAGCCTTTTCCTGTATGTAATTTTATATAATTAGTCGTAGAATCAGAAAAAAACCACACCGACATTAACTGATTAGCTGTATATGATGATGGAGTTTGAAACCATTTATCATGAACAGAATCATCAATATACGTTTCTTTTAATAAAAATCGTAAAGTTCTCCATGCAACCCAAGCATCAAGTAAAATCCAGCCATATGATGCTAATGAAACTTGCAGAGACGGTTCTTCTTGTTTTGGAGCATTGTCATAAATAGCTTTGATTCTCGGCTCGATATCATTGATGTAATTATCTAATCTATGCATTAGAAATCACCCAAGAAATACTCTATCCCTGCTTTAATTCTTTCACTTGCTGATTTTGTCGACGAGGTTCTACGTGCTTGAAAAAGCTCTGAATATTTGTTTTCTCCTATTGTATCTTTCCATTTGGAAATATAGGACGCCAAATTCTTACTATTAATTTCTTTATGTGCTTGCAATTTTCTATAAGTCAAGCCTACCCAAATTGCTTCTAAGAAAGTTTGTGTAGGTTTAGAATATGGGGCCAAATCTTTCAAATCAAGAGAATGTACAGTTTCAAATGCTACATTAAAAGCTTCTGCAAATTCTTCTTTACTCAAATACCTTTTATCTTGTTTAACTCGTTTTGGATGATTAAAATCTTTTTGTGTATCAAAAAAATCGTCCAGAAATACCCTTGTTGACGGCCCAGTAATATTGGGATAGCAAAAATAGTACGCCCAGAATTTTAGAATTAGTTCTTGTATTGGTGAATAATTTTCTCCCGGTATTTGTTGAACTTTTCTTAAAAATGGCCATTTATCAAATCTTGGATCCTTTGATAATTCATCTAAATATTTAGCTAATGGTCCATATGAAACAGCCATTCTTATTTCCTGTGCTTTAAGCGTAATTCCACCCGTGTTGATTCGTTGAAAAGCTAAATACATTGCAGACTGTCCATCATCAGGAGCAAGTTGACGCATAACAGTAATATTCATTAGCGCATCTTCTAATCGATCTCTATCTTCTGAGTCAAGTTCATCAAAATTTTTACCCTGCCAATTTGGATGAATGTTGCCAGTCAATTTGAACTCTCGTCCACCAATCTTTTTCTCTATCATAAACAAATATAGTGAACGTAATCTTTGTTGTCCATCAACGACTAATAATCTTGAGTTATCAATATCATCATAAAAAAACATTGATGGTACAGGCAATCCTCGTAACATAGAGTCTACAAATTCTGAAGCCTTTTTTTGACTCCATACATAGGAACGTTGAAATTCCGGTACGATTAATTTTTTACCCCACCATTTCATTAATGTAGAAAGGTTATAAGTATTATAAAAAACGGCAATATCATATGCCATTAGTTTATTATTATCAATTTCCTCATCAATTCCATCAGCGTCCATAGAATCCTCTTGTAATTTTTCTATTTCTTTAATGTCTTTATTCTGTTCTTTCATAAGCGCTTCTCCTTGCAAAAACAATATTATTTCAATTTTCTACTATGTCTTATTTTACCTAAATTTATACCACATCTAATATGTAACATAACACTAACATCCAGTCAAGCTATAACTATGATAGTTTTTATTTAGAATAATAACCGTTGTCAGTATTTTATCAATAATTAAACGGAGAAATGAATAAAAAGAAAAGGTAAAAGCCAAAACTTTTTTAAGGATTAATTGAAATATTGTGGTTATAAATTGTTACCACAAACCCCTGTGTTTTTTCGTGAATAATATACAACCAATCACTACCCCCTTTTTTAAAATACTTAGTTGTATTACTGTTAACCCAATCTCCGTATTCGTAATACTTACATGAAACTTTACTATCCTATATTGCATTTTAAACATTTTTTTTAAAGCTGTGGTATAATGTTATATATGGTAATAAAGGAAGATATAAGATGTCTTTATTTGTTATTAAAGGAGGGTAAATTATGAGTAACTTATGATCAATCAATTCGTTTATGTTACTGGAAAACAGGTTTTTAGGTTATTACCATTTTCTTGTGTTTTCTCTATTTAGCTTAATAATCTTAAAAAGAGCGATTAAATTATTCATTGCATAAACTGGTACAATTTTCTTTAATAGTTTAAGTTATAGTTGATTTCATTAATACTTAAGCGCATAAAATAATATTATTGTAATAAAACAAATGACCGTCTATTATATTGTTAGGAGAAACCCTAATGAAAATATTATACACCGATATTTTGCCCTTAAAAACTGAAACAGATCATACAGCTGTCGTCGATTGTTTTAATCAATATGCTCAAAGCAACAATTCGATTGAAATTGCTGTTGGCTATGTATCCAAGGCATCATTAGAGGAGCTTGATGCTCTAACATATGAATATAATATTAGCAAGGTAATTCTAATAATCGGTATGTATTATATTGAAGGTATGCCTGAATCAATTTATCATACTGCAAGAAAAATTAACGAAAAATGGGTAAATGAAAATCACGGCGAAATTCGCTTAATTCTGCCTTTTAAGTATCATGGGAAAGTATATGCATTTTATTCCAATGATCAAGTTAAAGCCGCTATTTTAGGTTCTGCAAATTTAAGCATACTCAAACTTGATGCCTCTAACAGACGTCAATATGAATTAGCTATAGCAACAGAAGATCCTTTCGAATGCAAAGAACTTGCTTTCCATATACGTAATCTTCAAAAAGATGTCTGTTCAAAACGGATTGACAAAATTGTTAATATAAAGTTAATACGAGAAGTTAATACTTCTTTAACAGGCATTGACTTAGTTCAGCAAATAACTCCTTCACAAACTGCACTATATAAAAACTATCTGACAGACATATCATTTACTCTTCCAATTAAAGTTCCTTCGTTTAGTGAACGCCATATGGATGATGGAAAACACTTTACCAGATCCAATATTAATGTTTGTTATGCAACACCTAGAAGTTCACGAAAATCAAGGGATTGGTATGAAACACAACTCACTGTAAGCAAGAAGTTTACAAAACAAAAAGGATACCCAGAAAAAAATATTCCGTTTTTTATTGTTACAGACGATGGTTATATGTTTAAAGCTCATACAACCAGCGATGGAAACAAACAATTAAGTGCTGTTGGTGATGAATTAATCATGGGACGATGGATTAAAGGGCGCCTTGTAGCAGCAGGCCTAGTTTCTTATGTCAATGATACGCTAAAAGATACTGACCGAAAAGGTATAATAACAAAAGAAATGCTTTATGCCTATGGATGCAACACTCTTATTCTAACAAAGACCTCTCAAAAAATAGAGGATAATGAGAGAAATGTGTTTGATGTTTGGATGCTTTCATTTGAAGCAGTAAAACAAAATGGAGAAACCGACTATGCATTATCTTAAAGCATATTTAAAAGCCCTAACAGAACGAGGAAACGAAAGACTCTCTGAATCTATTCGTTATACAGCAGAAAACATAGGAGATAAATATATTAAAAATTTTTCTTTTTGCAGTCATGAAATTGGATTGCTACTGGGAAATGTTCAATCCGGAAAAACAGCGCAAATGTTTGGTATCATTTGCAAAGCTGCCGATCTTGGCTTTCCCATATTCGTTATATTAACAACAGATAATATAGTACTTCAGCAACAAACCCTTGAACGAGTCAAAGCAGATCTTAATAATTTTTGTATCTGCGGTGAAAATGACAGTGGAATTTTTATGGATAATAGTCTTATTCAGCCAGTAATTATTGTCTTAAAGAAAAATTATCATGTATTAAAACTCTGGTCAAATATCTTATTATCAACTGGTTTTATGAAAGGAAACCCCTTATTTATTATCGACGATGAAGCCGATGCCGCTTCTTTAAATGTCTTTGTAAATAAAAACAGACAATCTTCCATTAATAAATATTTAAGTAAGATCAAAAACGAAGTTTCCAGCAGTATTTATTTACAAGTTACCGGGACTCCACAAGCTTTATTTTTACAAACTACAACCTCTGGCTGGCATCCTAATTTTACATACTATTTTGAACCAGGAGTTAGCTATTTAGGTGGTGATTTTTTCTTTCCAAATAATACAGTTCCTGCTTGTATTAAATTCATTGAAACTATTAGGAATCCAGAACATACAGTTATAATTCGGCATTTAGCTGTTACTGGACAGCTTTTCATTTCAAGAAATTCCACCTCTAACTGTTTAATACACCCTAGTATCTTGCAGTCAATACATAATCGTTATTCAGCTAAACTCCAAACAGAACTTAGATGGTGCATTGAACATGTAGATAATGAATTTAAAATAGAGTTACAAAATGAATATAAAACACTTAAACCGAAAAAATCAAATCTTTATGATTTTGAGATTATTTTTTCTATAGTTAAAGATCTTATTTTAAATAACGCAGTAAAAATACTTGTCATGAATGGAAAAACAAAAGTTGATAGTTGTGAATATTCAAAAGGATGCAATATTATCATTGGCGGCAATACACTTGGACGTGGAGTAACGTTCCCTGCACTACATACAATTTATTATACAAGAACTAGCAAGTATCCGCAGGCTGATACTATGTGGCAACATAGTCGAATGTTCGGCTATGACCGTGATACAGGTTTGATGAGGGTCTATATAGATCGTCCATTATATAAGCTTTTTACAGATATAAATGCAACAAATAATTCTATAATTTCACAAATCCACCTGGACATTGAGCATATAAAAGTTTTTTATCCTGAGGGATTAAATCCCACACGTAAAAATGTATTAGATAAAGAAAAAGTTTTTGCTTTATCTGGCGGTACTAATTATTATCCTTTTGAACCCGACAATAACACTATCGAAAAATTAGATTCTATTTTAGCACCATTTAATGATACAGAACCTTATTTCCAGGTTGGCCTTCGTTTAATGAAAGAAATTTTATCTCACATTATTTCTGCTGATGATTTTTCTGTAAATACTTTCATTTCCATTATAAACGCATTACTATCGGAAAATTCTTTTGCCCAAGGAATTCTTATTGTTCGCAGAAATAGAAGTGTTGCAAAAGGAACGGGCGCAATGCTGTCACCTAATGATTGGAGTTTAGGTGCTACTTTTGAAAATCAGGTTGTTTTAACAATGTATAAAATGACCGGTCAAAAAGGGTGGAATGGAAAAAAACTATGGATTCCTAACATTAAACTTCCGAACAATACTGTATTTTACGATATTAAAGAAACTACTATAAAATAGTTTTATATTATGGATAATTTAACACCTGAACAACGTCGAAAAAACATGCAGGCAATAAAAAGTAAAGATACTACCATTGAAATGGTTTTACGCAAAGCTTTATGGCATAATGGGATACGTTACAGAAAGAATTATAAAAAATTGATAGGCAAGCCTGATATTGTTTTAACTAAATACCATATTGTCATTTTCTGCGATTCAGATTTTTGGCATGGTTTTGACTGGAAAAACCGTAATCAAAAAATTAAAAGTAACCGCGATTATTGGATCCCAAAAATTGAAAGAAATATAAAACGTGATACAAAAGTTACTTCTCAGCTTGAAAATGATGGATGGGTTGTAATTAGATTCTGGGAATGGCAAATACGTAAACAGTTAGATGAGTGTGTGCAGACAGTTCAAAACGCAATTAAAGATACTATTTTTAGTAAAAAATTAGCCAAGATTTCAAAAAGAAAAACTGTTAAATGATAAAATGTTTAAAATTAGTCGCTGGCAAAAGCAACCTTAAATTTAACTAAAGCTAGAATCTTTGGAGGGAGGGCGCAGCATAAATTGATAGTCAAAGATAATATTACAAAAAGAATCCTGTTTGATCCTTTAATTAATGATGTTAATGAACTGTACATCTGTACAGCTTATGCAACGCCAACAATGCTTTCGTGGTATATAAAAAACATTTATCAGAAAACTATCTGCCCAATAAAAATCTCTCTAATAATTGGAATGGTACCAATTTACGGCATAAGTCAAAATGCACACGAAAATTTTTTAAATATTCTTAATGATAAACGACCTCAAGAAATTGAAAAACTTGAATGCAGTTATATTTGCGACGGACCAGCAGTACATTCCAATATTTATATTTGGGCAAAAAACGAAAACCCCAAATTTGCTTTTACAGGTTCAGCTAGTTTTGTACAAAATTCCTTTGTCGGTCTCCACCGACAAGAATTCATGGTAGAATGTGACCCGATTCAAACAAAGAATTATTACGATTCATTAGTTAGTCGCTCTATATACATCAATCATTCTGAACTTGAAGAAAACGTTAAATTATATTCGATTAATCCATTTTTAAATAACAAGGAAGTATCAGTTTCAGAACTTGAGAAAGAAGGAGAGTATGTTACTTTAAGCCTTCTTACAAATAGCGGAGAAACTGGCAAACGTTCAGGACTAAATTGGGGTCAGAGGCCACACCGCAATCCAAATGAAGCATATATTCCATTACCAAGCATAATTGCAAAAAGCGGTTTTTTCCCTCTAGAGAAAAAGCACTTTGCGGCAATTACAGATGATCGCCATCAACTTATTTTAAGAATTGAGCAGCAAAACAACAAAGCGATTACTACGCCAGCAAGAAATAGCGATTTAGGCGAATATTTTCGAAATCGTTTAGGCTTAGCAAATGGAGATTTTATTTCCCGCAGCGATCTTGATCGCTATGGCAGAACAGATGTTAAATTTATTAAATTTGATGAGGAAACATATTATTTAGATTTTTCAGTATAAAAAAGGCACTGTGAAATTCACAGCGTCTTTTTTATTCTTCAATATTCGCATCCATAGACTCATATGGTATACGGGCAAATGTTTTAAGAATTGCTTCAAATATAATCTGTGCTCCTTGACAAGGAACTGCCATTCCAATCTGTTTTCGAACGCTTTCTTTACTTCCTTCGAAAACAAAGGTATCGGGGAATGTTTGTAATCTTGCACGCTCTCTATTTGTTAATGCGCGCGGTTCAGACCAATGATAAATATGAGTCCCTCCCCCACCACTTCCAGTAACTGTATATGCAGGTTTATTAGGATCAAGGCGCTTATATATTTGACTGATTTTTGCTCCTGAAATGTGAAGTCTCAGGTGTGCTGGCAAATCAGCGGTAAAAGCATTTTGTCCCGGCTTAATATAACCAAGCCTTTCAACTACAGTTGCAGATTGTTTTGTTGCTTCATTATTAGATGCATTTGTAGGAATTGGAGGTGTTTCAATAGCAGTTTTACATGTGTTATCTATCTCTAAATACGGCTCATACGAAGGAATCTTAAATTCTATATTAATATCTTTTTGAATTCCAACAATAATAATTCTATGGCGAGCCTGTGGTATGCCATAGTTTTCAAATTTATATAAATTGGGATAGAGCATATATCCAGCATCCCTCATCTCATCTAATATTCTAGTAAACGCTTTCCCTTCATTTGCGTTTCGTAAACCGCCAACATTTTCTGCTAAAAACCACTGCGGCTTATGTAGATGCAAAACTTTTATGCCATATGAATAGAGCGGACCATATACTCCATCCATACCTTTCTGTTCACCAACGACGCTATAATCATTACAAGGAAAACCAAATGCAAAAGCATCTATCTTAGAAAGTTTTTTTAGATCAAACTTACGGACATCAGCATGATAAACAGTTGTAGGTGCATTGGGGCAAATATTTCTGCGGTATGTCTGACATGTATTTTCGTCATAATCATTTGCCCACTCATGCACAATCTTATAGTCAGGATTGCCAATATCAGCATGAGTCGCTCCCCAGGCTAGCCCACCTGGCCCACAGAATAATTCACCAAGTTTAAAAATCATCTTATTACCTTCCTTTCTTCTGCAAATGCATCAATAATCTTCTGGATGAGTTCTTTTTCATTTGGTTTTAGGTATTCTACATTTTGAAAAACTTTTTTATGAGAAGAAAGGTCGTTTTCATCCAGATAATTTGCCTTAATAAAGAGTTCTATAACATTTATTTTATACAATTTTGCAAGTTTTTTAAGTATACATACCTTAATCTCAGGAAACGTGTTGCTATTATTTTCTATACGAGAAAGAGTAGAATTTTTTATGCCAGTATATCTATCCACATCGTTTAAGCTAAGGTTGTTTTCCGCTCTTCTTTTTTTTAAATATTCTCCCAAACACATATTCTCACCCTATAATATTATAATACATTTGCTGCGATTTTGCAATAAAAATTTAATATTTGCTGCAAAATCGCAGCAAATATTATTAATCATTATATTATAAACGAATAATAAGCCTCGTTAGGTTTTAAACTTTTGTTCGCTTTTATTGTATAAATAATAACAAAATCTTTTTGCTATGTCAATATGTGTAGCTATATTTATCGAACATTTTTTCGTAATATGTTTTTTGTGCTAAAAAAATCTTTTCATTAATATAACAACTCAATTTTAAAAGTTGACACAATCAAATTATCATACTTTGAGGACTTCCATTTTTTTATTTCGATTTCTTAACGCCATTCTTTCATAACAAAAAGAGCACCCACTTACACTGAATAATATAAGGGGTACTCTAATTCAAAATTGTTATTTATAGTTCTCTTTAATCACTATGTATTATTGTAAGCAGAACTTCTTCAGGATTTCTCCATACAACACGAACAAAGTCGCCTGGTCTAGCATTTTGATTTCTATACCAATCTCCTATCCTTTGCAAATTACCCTGGACAGAAAATTGTTTTGCATATTCTTCTCCTGCTGAACTTGAACCCTGAGCAAGTAACATAACGTTCTGCAAATATCCATCTTCTGAGCTTGCCCTAAAAAGATTGTAACCCAATCCACTTTGGTTATGATTCGAATTAAAAATTGAATATTGCAAAGCATATGTCTTTGGTATAGGAATATACGCTTCACCTTCAATAAATTCTCTACTATCAGTATTCCTATACTGTCCCCAATTTAAATGGGCTTCTTTTAATTCTACAACGAATGAATCATTTGCGTCTGCCATAAATGCCTCCTTCATGTTACTAATTATATGTATAACACTTGGTTTTATATTCAAATTATAGCAATAATAAACTCTATGTCAAGAAAGACTTTTATTTTTCTATAAGTGTCAAAATTGTGCACCATATTATAACAAACCTACAGATAAAACGCCCCCACAACCTACCTCTGACTACATTTCTTTTGTTACAACCAACTATGGGCTGTAAAAGAATTAAGCTCTTCGCTAAATTATGTGTAGCCATTCTCTATTGCAAAACTAAAAACGGGGTTACAGACTCTCATGCTAGAATAGTATGTAATCCCTTCTTCTGTTTTTGAACGCACCGTAATAAGCCTTCCGGTTTTACCCGTCCCAACTCTTACGTCTATACCTTATTGGAAGCACCTGATTGGGATGATTGCCAGGCAATCATTTCAAACTGCCTGATAAGAGATGACTTTAAGGTCTGCCCCCGCAAGTCCTCCCCGGCCCACATCCCCCTGCAAATAATCTGTGGTTCTATTCGTGGCAAGATTTACGAAGTGCGTGGTGTAATGGTAATGTTGGATTTGAACTGGTGGAGATTTACGGTTATTCGACAAAAGCTTTTAATCAACAGGTTAAAAACTCCAAAGTTTTAATAAATTTTCTTTAACGCATCCAGCAAAGCCGGAATATCATTTTTCAATGTTGCATACACAATGCTTAAGTCCACACTGCCATAATCATGTACGATTCGATTCCTCAATCCGTACACTGCCGTCCAGGGAATACAGTTATTCAAATGTTATGTCCTTTGTATGTGCAACAACTTTCCCAACTTCGGGCGTTCAAACGCCCGAAACCGATTCGCAAATTCAGGCGTGGTGCGGGTTCTCGCACCTGATCTTTCTTAATTAAGGAGTCTTATGGTTATTTGTCTCATATAGAGGTAATTGAAACATAGCAATTTCAAACTGCAGGAAAAGATCTGGCATAAAGTCTCTCCCTAAAATTGCCAAAAGCAAATCTAAAATCCCTGTCAGTCCAATTTTATCGTGAAACGGATTGACAGCAATACACTCCCTCGTAATTTCATCGATCAGGGCGAATATGCGGAACCTTCTGCCAGTAACGGTAATATCACTGACAAAGTCCATGGACCAGCGGTCA
>ONVC01000074.1 GCA_900321205.1 uncultured Acinetobacter sp.
TAAAATAACAGTTTTTCCGTTAGGAAGAGTAACTCCTTTTTCCGCTTCGTTAATCTTGTCATTTATCCCCATGTTTCTTATGAATAGCCAGTCACAATCATTTGTTAAATCGTGACGCATTTTTGCGTAAATATTTTCCTGCTGAAAGTCGAAATTCTTAGGCTCAGTACAGGTTAAATCAAAAGAATCAAGGAAATAGTTTACCTCTTTTGCTTTGTAAAAATTGCTCTGTAAAACGCCAAACTCATCAATAGGAGCCGTAAACTCATAACTTGTGTAAACTTCATCACAGGCTAAATTACCCCAGTTTGTACCGCCGACCGCCATATAGTGGTTAAATAACGTTACCCCTTGAGAAAGTGCCGTTTTTGTCATTATGTTAATGTGCTCATCCCCGAGAGCTTCTCTAATGTGTCCGTAACCTGAGCCGTCCCATTTGTCAAACCAGCCTGACTGCATTTCTGCTATAAACGGCGGAGATTCCTCTTTTGCCGAACGGAATATATCTTCGACATTATCCAGCGTATCAAAACAGAAGTTGTCCTGTTTCCAGTTCTGGTTTGGATTTATGTACGGATAAAGGTCAAGTGCATATATATCAACACAATCAGCCCAGAGCCCTGCAAAATATGCATCATTATGGAAAATAGGACAGGATATACCCCGTTCACGAGCCATTCTGTATAGTTCGTTCATGTAACCTTCATCCATACTGTCGGTTGCATATTCATTTTCTATCTGAAACAGGATTACATTATCAAAATCTTTTATTATCGGTATTATTTGGTCGTACCATTCGGCAACGCATTCCATATATTTTGGGGAATATTTGTATTCTGTGCCGATACGGTTTCTCGGAATTACGTCTTCCATTTTTAAAAGCCAGAAAGGAAGTCCGCCTGCGTTAACTTCTGCGTTAATAAACGGTCCCGGACGTGCGATTACGTACAACCCGGCTTTTTTTGCTTCTTCAAGAACTTTTCTTACATCTTTTATTCCTGTAAAATCATACTCTCCACGATGCGCACTGTGATAGTTCCAGTTAAAGTAAATATCAACCGTATTATATCCGCCTGCTTTCATTTTTTGAAAACGGTCACGCGCCATCTTGACTCCGGGTGTTCTGAAATAATGAAACGCACCGCTTTTTATAAATACACGCTTTCCGTCAACCATTAAGGAATATTTGTCAAAAGTTATTTCCATAAGTTTTATTTTACAGATTTTTTCCGAATCGGTCAATTTAAATAAAAAAGTTAATACTTGTTAAATATTCCGTATAATATTCCGCATGCTTTAAATATGTGATAAAATAAACATACAGTCAGATTAGGGAGGAGAGTATATGAAGGATAAATTATTTTTGATGATTCCGGGACCAACACCTGTACCGGAAAGCGTAATGCTAGAAATTGCAAAGCATCCGATAGGACACAGAAGCGGAGAGTTTTCAAAAATTTTGCATAATGTTTATGAAAACTTAAAATATGTTTTCAGAACAAAAAATGATGTTTTTGTTTATACGTCATCAGGTACGGGTGCTATGTGCGCAGCGCTTGAAAACCTTGTTAATGAAGGTGACCACGTTTTATCCTTAGTTCTTGGTAATTTTGGCAACAGATGGGCAAAAATCGCCGAATCAAGAGGTGCAATTGTAGAAAAAATTGAAGTCGGTACAGGCGAAGTTATTGACCCTGACGTATTGAGAGCAAAACTTGCTGAGGATAAAGAAAAGAAAATTAAAATTGTTACATTAACTCACTCTGAAACCTCTACGGGTGCTGCTAATGATGTTAAAACACTTTGTTCAATTATCCGTGAACATGGCGCATTATCTGTTGTTGATGGTGTTACATCAGTTTGTGCTATGGAGTGTAATCCTGATGAATGGGGAATTGATGTTCTTGTAAGCGGTTCACAAAAAGGATTTATGATTCCTCCGGGGCTTGCTTTTCTTGTTGCAAACGAAAGAGCATGGAAAGTGTATGAAGAATGCAAACACCCGAGTTTCTACTGGGATTGGAGCGCTTACAGAAAATCTGTTCAGGCTGATTCAACTCCGTTTACTCCTGCCGTAAATCTGTTTGCAGGATTAGATAAGGCATTAGAGATGATTAAAACCGAAGGTATTGAAAATATGAATGCGCGTCACAAGAAACACGCTTTGGCACTTCGTTCAGCCATCAGAGCTATCGGGTTAGAGCTTGTAGTAAAAGATGATAAGAATGCCAGCCATTCAATCACTTCTATTTACCCACCGGAAGGAATCAGTGTTCCTGATATAAGAAAAGTTATCAAAGAAGATTTTGATGTGCTTGTTGCAAACGGTCAAAATGCACTCAAAGATAAAATCTTCAGAATGGGTACATTAGGTTTTGTCTGTGACAGAGATGTAATTGCCGCTGTCGGTGCTCTGGAAGCAACGCTGTACAAACTCGGATACAAATTTGAACTCGGTAAAGGCGTTGCAACCGTTATAAAAAAATTGGCTGAGGGATAATGTATTTTGTCAGTGCGTCAAACGATGTACTCTGTCGGATGTTGTTGGGCAAGAATGTAGGTTGGGTAAAACCCAACAAAAAATTGGGTATGGGATAACCCCTCACCCTAACCCTCTCCTACAAGGGGGGAGGGAACAAAAAAGGAGGAAAAATGAAAGTTTTAGTAACGGATAAAATAAACGAATCGGCAGGAAAGATTATTGAGCCTGCTGCAGAAGTGGATTTTCTGCCTACAATGAGTGAAGAAGAGCTTGTTAAGGTTATTCCTAATTATGATGCTCTTATGGTAAGAAGTCAGACAAAAGTTACCGCAAACATTATAAATGCAGGGGTAAATTTAAAGATAATCGGTCGTGCGGGAGTTGGAGTAGATAATATTGACCTTGAAGCAGCGACACAAAAAGGTATTATTGTTGTTAACTCACCGGACGGAAACACAATGGCAGCAAGCGAACATACTATTGCTTTAATGCTTGCTATGGCAAGAAACATTGCACCTGCTGCAACTTCTACAAAAGAAGGCAAATGGGAACGCTCAAAATTTGTGGGAACAGAGTTGTACAAAAAAACACTGGGTATCATAGGTTTTGGTAAAATCGGCTCTCACGTAGGCGAAGTCGCTTTGGCTCTTGGTATGAAAGTTATCGTTTATGATCCATTCAGTACAAAAGAAGCTGTAGAGAAAAAAGGTGCTGAATATATTGATAATCTTGATAATTTTTGGGGAAGATGCGATTTTATCACAGTTCACGTTCCTAAAACAAAAGATACTCTTAATATGATTAATAAAGATACGATTGCAAAAATGAAGCAGGGTGTTCGTTTAGTTAACTGTGCCAGAGGCGGTATCATTAATGAAAATGATTTGAAGGAAGCTATTAATAGCGGTTATGTAGCAGGAGCAGCAATTGACGTTTACGAAAACGAACCGAATATTCAGGAATGTCCTTTGATTCAGTGCGAAAAGAATGTTGTTCTTACTCCTCATTTGGGCGCAAGTACAACAGAAGCACAGATGAACGTTGCAATAGATGTTGCTGAACAAATTAAGGCAGTTCTTTCGGGCGGCTCGGCAACCTCTGCCGTTAATATTCCGTCTCTCAGACCTGACAGACTTGAACCTGTTAAAGACTATATGGGTATTGCAGAAAACACAGGTGAACTTGCTGTTCAGCTTTCAACAGGTGCAATTAAATCAATCGAAATTATTGCAGACGGTGATTTAGCAGACAAAGATATTCAGCCTCTTGAAGTTGCTATTCTGAAAGGTGCTTTTTCTTCGCGTCTTGAAGGTGTTAACTATGTTAATGCTCCTGTTATTGCTAAGAAACGCGGTATCGATATTGTTTCTGCTAAATCAAAAGTTAACTCAAACTTTGCAGGAAGAATCACCGTTAAGTTAATAACAGATAAGGAAACTACCGTTGTCTCAGGTGCGCTTGTGACAAAAGATATTCCGAGAATAGTTAAGATTAACGAATATGAAACAAGTATCAGACCTGAACGTCACGTACTTATTGTTCCGCATACAAACAAACCATCGATGATTGCGCAGGTTGCACGTGTAATCGGAGAAAAAGGAATCAACATCGGCTCAATGAACGTTGTTCAAAAGAACGACAAGCACGAAGAGTCAATAATGGTTATAAATATTGATACGGTAGTTGATGATGAAACTCTTAAAGCAATAGAAAAAATTGACGGTGTTCATAATCCTAAGTATGTTAATTTAACCGTGTAAGGAATATTATGACAAATAAACTTGCGGTATTTGATTTTGATTCAACATTAATGGACGGGGAAACTCTGGAGTTTTTTGCCCGAGAACTTGGTATTGAAGAAAAAGTTAAAGCGATTACAGACAGAGCGATGAGAGGTGAAACAGGCTTTTTTGAGAGTTTAACCGGGCGTGTTGCACTCTTAAAAGGCTTACCGCTTGCTAAGGTTGATGAAATCTGTCACAATTTACCCCTGATGAACGGAGCGGAAGAAGTTATAAAAGGATTAAAAGCAAAAGGGTACAAGGTTGTTTGTTTTTCCGGGGGATTCCGAAATGCGACAAAATTCTTTGCAGAAAAATTAGGTCTCGATTGTGAGTTTGCAAATATTCTTCACTCAAAAGACGGATTTTTGACGGGTGAAGTCGGCGGAGAGATGATGTTTAATGACAGCAAAGGACAGATGCTTTTAAGACTGCAAAAACTCCTTGGGGTAAATAAAGATAATACTATAGCGGTTGGTGACGGCGCAAATGATTTGAGCATGTTTAAATATGCCGGAATAAGAATTGCTTTTTGTGCCAAACCGATTGTAAAAGAAAATGCTGATATTATTATTGAAGAAAAGGATTTAAGCCAAATTCTTGATTATATTGACTGAAAATATCCATCCTGAACAGTCTGGCATTTCGGACATTTTTTATCTTCTCCGATAAGAGATTCGGTAACTCTGTATCCGTCACGTTTTATAAGTGGTTCACCGCAATTTTTGCAGTACGTTGTAGAAGTCTTTTCATCGTTTATATTACCTGTATAAACATATTTTAAGCCTGTTTTCTTTGCCGTATCATACGCTTTCATAAGTGTATCCGGTCCGGTCGGTTTTCTGTCCGCAAAATGGTAACGTGGGAAAAATGCGCTAAAATGAAGCGGAACGCTGTCACCCAGATTATCCAAAATCCATTCGCATTCCTCAGGAACTTCTCTGTCGTTTTCACCTTCAATAAGCATTGTGGTAAGTTCAACAAAACACTTGGATTCTTTAACGGCATATTTTATTGTGTCAAGTACGGGTTGAAGATGTGCCATACAATTCTTTTTATAAAAATCTTCGCTGAATCCTTTTAAATCAATATTTGCTGCATCCATGAGTTTAAAAAATTCTTTTGCAGGTTCGGGGTTAATATAACCCGATGTTACAGCGATTGTTTTTATACCCTCCTGTCTGCATAATCTTGCTGTTTCAAGCGCATATTCATAAAATATTATCGGGTCGTTGTAAGTAAATGCAATACTTTTGCAGCCGTTTTCTCTAGCCGTATTTACAATAGCTTCGGGAGGTGCAGGCTGACACTGGTCTATCGGATATTTGATTTTTGTAGTCTGCCAGTTCTGGCAAAAAGCACAACCCATATTGCATCCGAGTGTACCAAAAGACAAAACATTTGAAGACGGATAAAAGTGGTAAAGCGGTTTCTTTTCTACAGGGTCAATTGCCAGCCCTGTATTATAATTATACGTTTCCAGAATTATTTGCTTGTTTATGTTGCGTCTTACATAGCAAAATCCGCTCTGATATGGAGCGAGTATGCAATTTCTCGGACAAATCGTGCACTGCGTCTTGTTATTTTTTAAAATCTTTTGGTATTTCATAAAATGTATTATAATATTTCTATGACAAAAATCAAAGAACCATCTGTAGCAAATACTTTTTATTCTGGCAATCCTGCTGAACTCAAAAAACAGCTTGACGGATTTTCAAAAGAAAACGGCAACAGATATGAATACAAAACCCGTGCGGTTATTGTTCCTCATGCCGGACTCATTTATTCGGGACAGCTTGCTTATGAAGGAATAAGTCAGCTTGATAAATCAATAAAAAATATATTTATTTTTGCGCCATCTCACAGAGTTCCTCTCGGCGGTCTTGCACTTACGGGGTATGATGAGTGGAAAACACCTCTCGGAACAATAAAAGTTAATCAGGAAACTAATAAGGTTCTTGAAGAAAAATTTGAAGCAAAAATTTTTGATGAAGCGTTTGCGGAGGAACATTCCGTTGAGATAGAAGTTCCTGCTATTCAGCATTTGTTTGAAGATGTAAAAATTATTCCGGTTCTTGTCGGGAGAGTAAATCCGCAAAAGATTACGGAGATTATATCCGAATACTATGATGATAAAGAATACGGATTTATTATATCTTCTGATTTAAGTCATTTTCTTGATGATAAAAAAGCGCAGAAAATTGACGGCGAAACGGCTGTAATGATAGAATCCGGCGATATTCATGAACTCAGATATGAGCAGGCCTGCGGAGCAATAGGAATATACGGACTTGTAGAGTTTGCAAACAAAAGGAGGTTCTCACTCATAAGAATAAACCTTATTAACTCTTCTCTTGTGTCAGGAAATAAATCAAGCGTTGTGGGTTATGGTTCCTGGTTTTTGTACGAGGGCTCAAAAAATAAATTTATAAAAGAATATTATTCAGAATATCTTTTAAAATTATGCAGAAATATTATTCTTTCAAAATTTAACAAGGGTACGCTTTATACTGCTCACGCACAAGTTTTTAATCAGCTTGGTGCATGCTTTGTAACTTTAAAAAAAAATAATAATCTGCGTGGCTGTATAGGTTCAATTATTGCACATCAGTCTTTAATTAATGATATCGTTCAGCATTCAAAGGATGCAGCATTTCATGACCCCAGATTTAATCCTGTTGAAGAAAATGAAGTTGATTCATTAACAATAGATATTTCTATTTTGAGTGAACCGGAACAGATGAGATTTAAAGATGAACAGGATTTGATTGAACAAATAGTTCCGTTCAGAGACGGAATAATTATCAAAGACAAGTTTTATCAGGCAGTTTATCTGCCGTCTGTTTGGGAAGATTTGCCCGATAAAGTGATGTTTTTAAACTCTCTGAAGATGAAAGCGGGATTACCGCCCGAATATTTTTCCAAAACTTTTGAAGCGTATCGTTTTTCGACTGTTTATATTGAAGAGTAGTGTTGTTAAAACTTATTGTCGTAATATAATAGTGGATGCATAAGGGGTAATAATGAATACGCTCGAAAACAAAATGGCGGATATTCTGACCGATCTGAAAGAAAATTACGGTGCTTTATCGGTTAAAGCTGAATTTGAAACGGAAGGTACGACTCTTGAAGAAGCAGTCAGATTAAAAGAAATCGCAAATAAATCCGGTCTTAATTTTACGGTTAAAATCGGCGGCTGTGAAGCAATCAAGGATTTATACGACACAAAGATTCTCTGTGCCGAAGAAATTGTTGCTCCAATGATAGAAACGCCATATGCTCTGAAAAAATTTGCAGGGGCGGTAAATAAAGTTTTTCCGGGAGGAGAAAAGTCAGGAATAAAAACTTTCATTAACATAGAGACAATTACCGGATATAACAATCTTCAGGACATAATTCTGACAGACGAATTTTCGGAAATCACCGGAGTTGTTTTGGGGCGTGATGATATGGCTGCTTCAACGGATTTGCCAAAAGAAGATATTGAATCCGGTATGATGCTTAATATAGCAATAAAAATGTCAGAAAAAATGCAGTCAGCAAGAAAAGATTTCATAATAGGCGGAAGTATCTCGCCAAAGACACAAGACTTTCTTTTAAAAATACCTTATTTAACAAAATATGAGACAAGAAAAGTTGTTTTCGACTCTTCGGTAATAAAGCCTGACGGAATACAAAAGGCTCTTATGTTTGAAGTTTTATATATACAAAATAAACGAGACAACTATGGTATAAAACAAAAAGACGATGAACAGAGAATTAAAATATTAAACGACAGATACAACCTTATAGAAAGTAATGAGTTATAAAAATGGGACATCATCATTCACATGAGATAACGGAAGAAAATGAGAAAAAGACTTTGACGGTAATTATTTTTACCGTAGTCACAATGGCTGCCGAAATAATATACGGTTATGCGACAAATTCTATGGGACTTTTGGCTGACGGTTATCACATGGGAACGCATGCTTTAACTCTGGGATTAACTTATGCGGCATATGTTCTTATAAGAAAATTTAAAGACTCTCCTCTGTTTCCAAACGGAACGGAAAAAATAGGTGTTCTTGCTGCTTATACAAGTTCGCTGTTTCTCGGCTTAACCGGTTTGTGGATTATCTTTGAATCTCTCGGACGTCTGCTTCACCCTTTGACAATCCATTTTAACGATGCGATTATTGTTGCCGTTATAGGTCTTGTGGTAAACGGTGTTTGTATATTGGTAATGAGTGCTTCTCATGATAAATCAGAAGAGGACTACAATTTTAAAGCCGCATACTATCATATACTCGCAGATACGCTAACTTCCGTTCTTGCGATATCAGCACTCCTTATAGGTAAATATTTTAATCTGATTTACTTTGATGCACTAATCGGAATACTGGGCGGTATATTGATATTAAAATGGGCTTATGGGCTTATAAAGCATACCGTAAAGATATTAGTTGATATGAACACAAAATGATGTTATTTGATAATTTTATTTTTGCAAGCTTAATATTACTTAATATAAGTCATGAAAAAAAGTCAATTTCATGTTCTTTTGTGTTTTTATATATATAGGAAGGCTCCCAATCAGTGTGTATTGAAAAAGATTGAAGAACGGTTATGAAAGTAAATAGCATTAATAACAATGTTTATCAGAAACAGAGCTTTAACACCCCTCCGACTTTTAGAGGAAAGGGATTAGACCCTGAAATTTGGAACTACCTGCAAAAAAGAAGCGGCAGGGTATCAAGGTTTTTGAATTTTGTCGGAGAAAATCAGGGTGAAGCTCTTAATATCATTGTTACGGCAGTAGGTACTGCTATAATTTGTCCGCTCTTTATCGCATTTAACCCG
>ONVC01000013.1 GCA_900321205.1 uncultured Acinetobacter sp.
GAATACAAATTTTCATAACCATATCTCCTTTTAATTTTTCTATATTACTCTGTAATAAAATAGCACATTCAAGAGCTTGCGTATCCGTAATATTATGACGTTTTGCGTAATCACGCAAAATATTTAAAATGTTTTCATTTATTCTTCTGTTAAAGGGTACTTTTTTCAGGCAGGTTTTCTTTCTTCCTGCCTGCTCACGTTTACCGCCCCAATTAGAACCGCAGCATCTCATAACAAAACACTAGCACTTACATTTGATTATGTCAATACATAATCAAGAACGGTATGAATCAAAGAGCCGAAAATTTTAACATCAAAACTTTCGGCTCAAAATATTTTTAATTGATATATACCCCTTTACATCTTTACACGCTATATGGCGCCTATGCCGCGCATAATACCTATCATACCTTCTGCGGCTATGTCGTTTGTTACTTTGCCTTCCGAATTAAAGTAGTAGAAATTCATAACACAGACTGATATTTTTTTATTTGTTGGTTTTATTCCCATGAACTCACCGTCATGAGTTCCTGTTAAATTCCACTTAACTGCGACTTTATCTATATCTGCAATCATATCCGTTATATGCCATTGAACATCACTAAAACCTGTTCTCATCCAATGAACAACTGACAAATATCCGCTGCCGCCATATAGTGGTTCAGGGCTTGCCGGTGTATAAAATGCTGCATTATTATCAACAAGTTCTGCTGCCAGCTTTTCATCAGCCGTATTTATCATCGTTTCAAACTTTTTCATCAGTTCTTTGTTGCGTTCAATTAAATCCATAATTGCCTCCGGATTTTATCTCTCATTTTTTACATCCAAATTATAATCCAAAATGTTAATTTTGTTGTTTCTTTCTTTCCAGGTAGTTACTATGTCACAAACAGAAACGCCGTCTTTTTCTACAATATGAGTGTATGTATCCGCAAATTCCGTTCTGTTGGTTGTACAAGTTAAGATATCATCCAGGAAAGTTTCTTTATTAAATCTGATATGTAAATTCTTTAATACTCTTGTTTTTCTGAACTCTTCAGGAGCAGTCATTTCTGCAAGATTTATATAACTTTTGTTATTTACGTGTTTATTGAAGTCCAAATCTGAAAAATTTATTTTATGTGTTATTTCATTGTATTTTTCAGTTGTTTCGGGAAGTGAAAATTTCCTGTGTTCTCCCAAAACTAATACATGAGAAACTTCAAACCGTTCAGATATAATGTCCGTTTTTACCGGGCGTTTTGTATTTGTATCAATTAAAAACCACAAAGCATTCCCTTTTGCAAAAGGTTTATCTTTGTATGTAATTTCATAATCGGTATAAATTTTTAATTTAGATAGTTCTGAAATCCATATTTTAATCTCAATTTCTTCTGACCAAAAAGGTAGTTTATCAATAAATTCTATATTGAACTCTGTTACTATCCAATACATATTTTTCGGAAATAAATCATAAGCAGCAACCTTTTTTGTTGCACAATATCTCGCAAAGGCATCCTGGAGATACATTATTGCGGAAATAGGTCTTAACTCATAATTATATAAATCCATATTATCGAGAATTACATTATACGTTTTAACATATTTATCAGTAATCTTTGTTAAATCTTCTTTTTCCATATTTAACCTTTTTTAAACTATTAATACCAACTTAAATAATATTTGTTAAAATTATCAAATCAATTTACAAGGATTTCAACATATTGATAAAAAACTCTTTTGCAGAGGTTTTTCTGCCAAAATCCCGCCTTGCTTAAATATTAACATAAATAGGGCGCAAAAAAGAAATAAAAAATTTGTATTATGTTATGATGGTATTGTATTTTAATAACAAATAAAAAAGGTCTTTTTGATGGCTGATATTAAAGAATACATTGTATAATTGTATGACATCATGTCTAAGTCACAAAAAATGAGGAAAATATGAAAAAAAGTTATTATATTGAATGGTTTGTTGAACTTGTATTTTCAAAACCGGAGAAAATATTTGCATATGATACCTGTCAATTTGCTAATTACGACAAGTATGTGTGTGAGTGTTTTGATAAAGTTCACAAACAAAAAAGGAAAGAAGAACAACTTCCGATAGAGCTTGAAAAAGCATTTAATTTGGGAAAAAGTTTTGTATAAGCAATATAAAGCATACAAAAAGCCGAGAGTTTTATACTCTCGGCTTTCTGTGTTTGTCAAAATATTTTTAGCATAATTCCGCATCGCCAAAACCAAATTGTTCCAAACTTCCTGTTTTTGCCTGAACACAAATATATTGCAAATCGGTTTTTGATTCCATTGTTCTGACTGCTTTAGGAAGAACCTTTACGCAAGAACCTTCTTTGACTTCTATAACTTCATTATCAAGTGTCATTATGCCTTCGCCTTTTAGAAAAATATAAATTTCTTCATTTTGTATATGTTTATGATTAAAAGGTAATTTAATTCCTGCTGGCATTGAACTAACAGAAATTTCACAACTTGTTAAGCCTAGTAAATCATGTAAAAAAGCTTTTCCGTTTTCATAATTTTTACCTAATTCAGCCATTGTTCCTATTTCTTCTTTTTTAAAATTTGTCATAACTTTCTCCTTCTGTTTGATGTCTAACTATTTATTTAAAAATTTTTATATTTTTTGCAAAAGATTTTCTAAAATATCTGATTCATCTTTTGATAAATTTTTATATAACATATCATTTAATTTATTTGAAATTTTTTCAAATACAGGTTTGAAATCTTTTCCTTTTTTAGTCAAAACTATATATGTATACCTGCTATCTTCTTGAGAAATTTTTCTTTGTAAATAACCTAATTTTTCCAGTTTATCAACTAAAACTGTAACTGTTGGTCTTGTTCTGTTGATTTTATCTGCAATCTCTTTCATTGTCATTTTATCATTTTGATAAAGGCAAACTAAAATATCACCATGACTCGGTACAAGTCCATCTGCTCCGTTTCTTTTTAGTTCTTCAATAATTAAACGATTACCTTTATCGTGAATTTTAGATATAAGCGATAAAAAATTTCTCATATAATTATTATAATTAGACATCTAATTATTGTCAAGCAATTTTTGTTTTATAATTAATTTGTACGAAATAAGGATAAATAACTTATGAAAAAATTGAAGCAGAGGAGTAGATATGAACGCAAAAGAGCTATGTACCTGCAAAAATACAAAATGTAAATTACACCCGATAAATCATGATTTAGGCTGTACACCTTGCATTGAAAAGAATTTAAAAATGGATGAGATGCCAAATTGTTTCTTTGATAAAATTGACCCCGAGCATAAACGTAAGGGAGCAAAAACAAAAGATTATGCTGAGTTTTATATAAATGAGGTAAAACAATAATGAAGTGGTTAATGTTACTGCTTGCAGGAATTTTTGAAATCATTTGGGCAATTGCTATGAAATATTCAAACGGTTTCAGTGTTTTGATTCCATCTATCATTACTGCTGTTACATATATTTTAAGTGCCGTATTTTTAGCACTCGCTCTTAAATACTTACCCCTTGGAATAGCTTATGTGATGTGGGTTGCTTTTGGAATAATCGGAACAACAATTCTCGGAATTTTATTATTTAGCGAAAAATTAACCGTTTTGCAAATTATATCCATAATCCTGATTATTATTGGCGTTATTGGGCTGAAACTTTTTGCAAAACAATAGAAATCATCATGCTCTCTAATAAATTTATATTATAATTAATGTATAAATGAGGATTTTATATGATTAAAAAGTTATGTATTACAGTATTGATTTCTGCTTTTATGTTTAATTTGAGTGTGTTAGCAAAGGAGAGTAAAAATATGACAAGACAAGAGATTGCTGATAAAAATTTAGAGATTTTGTTTAATATCACAACAAAAAACAATAACGGTCCTGACAAAGATTTTATGGATATTTTGCAGAAATACATTTTTGGCGAAGTATTTACTGTCGGCGATTTGGACATAAAAACAAGAGAACTTTTGACAGTTACAAGTTTAACCGTTATGCAGACGCTTCCGCAGTTAAAAGCACATATAAACGGAGCCTTAAATGCAGGAAATACTCCGATTGAAATAAGGGAAACTATTTATCAGTGTGCGCCGTTTATCGGTTTTCCAAAAACATTAAATGCAATATCAGTATTTAATGAAGTTATAAAAGAAAGAGGATTGGAAAAGGAATTAAAAAGTACAAAAACAACTAACGAAAATAACAGGTACAAAAAAGGCAGCGAGATACAAAACCCGATGTATGGTGATGAAATCGTTCAAAATATGAAGGGTTTGCCTGATGATATGGGGGCTGATGTTGCAAGATATTTAACAGAAGTTTGTTTTGGTGATTTTTATACAAGAGGTGGCTTAGACCTTAAAACTAGAGAGCTTATGACAATAGCAATTCTCACAACAACAGGTAACACAGGAGTATTAAAAAGCCACATCAAAGGTAATCTTAAAGCCGGCAATTCAATAGAAACAATTACTGCTGCAATTATTCAGGTTATGCCGTATGTTGGTTTCCCAAACTCTTTTGCAGCACTGAAAACGGTTAAAGACGTAATGAGTCAAAAATAAAGAGGTTATATTTATGAAAAAAATATTTTTATTAACACTTGCAATTTTATTTTTGACGTCAAATTTAAGCTATGCTTTCAGCTTTAATAAAAAAGGAGATAAAATGCTTTCATTACAAGAATACTCTAAAACCATAATGTTTCCTGTCGGGAATAAAAACGATGCTTACGCAAAATATTTTATCGGACAGAGTTATATTTCACCCGTATCAACCGAGCAGGTAAAAATTTATAATGTAACGTTTGAACCGAAATGCAGGAACAATTGGCATATACATAAAGCTAAATCAGGCGGCGGTCAGATGTTAATTGCAGTCGGCGGTAGAGGTTATTATCAGGAATGGAGTAAAGAACCTGTTATGATGAAACCTGGTGATGTTATAAATATTCCTGCTAATGTTAAACACTGGCACGGTGCTGCACCGGATTCATGGTTTTCGCATCTGGCAATAGAAGTTGACGGAGTTGAAACTTCTAACGAATGGCTCGAACCTGTAAATGATGAAGAATATAATAAACTAAAATAGGATAAAAATGGAAATAACAACACAAAAATTCAGAGAACTGATGCAAAAAGGTACTTATGTTGAAGCCGGAAGTGAGCTTTTTGAAGCCTTTCATAAATATAGTCAGGAAGCGCTAAAAATTACTTCTGAAATCAATAATAAATATAACCCGCCTGAAAAAATCAGGGAGCTTTTTTCAAAACTTACAGAAAGCGAAATTGACGAAACTTTTGGTTTGTTTCCGCCTTTTTATACAGATTGCGGAAAAAATATCAAAATAGGTAAAAATGTATTTATTAATGCGTGTTGCCGCTTTCAAGACCAGGGTGGGATTGAGATTGGTGACGGTGCTTTAATCGGGCATAATACAACAATTGCAACATTAAATCACGATTTTGACCCTGCAAAAAGACAAAATCTGACTCCGAGTTCTGTTAAAATCGGTAAGAATGTTTGGATAGGTTCAGATTCTACAATTTTACCCGGGGTTGAAATCGGTGACGGTGCAATTATCGGGGCAGGAAGCGTTGTAACAAAAACCGTTCCGGCTAATACAATATCAGTCGGAAACCCTGCAAGAGTAATCAAAAAAATAGAGGTGAATAATGTTTAAAAAATTATTATTAGGTTTATTTACAATTTTGTTAATTATCGGAGGCTCAAACATGGCTAATGCTAAGACTTGGGATAAAACTTTTCCGAAATCAGACAAAGTTAATATTCAAAAAGTTGAATTTAAAAACAGGTTTGGAATAACGCTCGTCGGAGATTTATATATCCCCAAAGGGGTAAATGCAGGGGTAAATGCAGGGGTAAATTCAAATAAAAAATTGGCGGCTATTGCAATTTCGGGACCGTTTGGTGCCGTTAAAGAATAATCATCAGGATTGTATGCCCAAACTTTGGCTGAACGCGGTTTTATTACTCTTGCTTTTGATCCGAGTTACACAGGCGAAAGTTCGGGAACTCCAAGAAATGTTGCAAGCCCCGATATAAATACGGAAGATTTTTCTGCCGCAGTTGACTTTTTGAGCAACAATAAAAATGTAAATCCTGACAGAATTGGTATTCTAGGTATTTGCGGGTTTGGCGGATTTGCGATTAACGCTGCTGCTATTGATACCAGAATTAAGGCAACTACAGCTGTTACAATGTACGATATGACAAGAGTTTCTGCAAAAGGTTATAATGACTCAATAGATGAAAATGCAAGATATGAGATGAAACAGGCATTAAATAAACAACGAACAGAAGATTTTAAGAGGGGTAAATATCTTGGTGCAGATGGTTTGCCTGAAAAACTGTCAGGCAATGAACCTCAATTTGTAAAAGATTATTGGGGGTATTATAAGACTAAAAGAGGTTTTCATACCCGTTCTATTAATTCAAACGGCAAATGGAATATGACTTCATCTCTGTCTTTAATAAATCAGCCGATTTTGCAATACTCAAATGAAATCAGAACTCCTGTTTTAATTGTTCATGGTGAAAACGCACACTCAAGATACTTTGGTGAAGATGCTTTTAAAAAATTAAAAGGCGATAATAAAGAATTATTTATTGTAAAAGGTGCAAACCATGTAGATTTATATGATGGCGGTGATAAAAACGCAATTCCGTTTGATAAAATAGAAAGTTTTTATAAAGAGAATTTGAAATAGGAGAAAAAATATGAGTAAAAAAGTTTTAATATTGTCAGGAAGCCCGAGAATTGGCGGAAACTCGGATATTTTGTGCGATGAATTTATGAAGGGGGCAATTGAATCAGGTAATCAGGTTGAAAAAATAAATGTTTCAAAAAAGAAAATAGATTACTGTAAAGGCTGCTATTATTGTCAAACTCATAACGGCGAATGTGCGATAAAAGATGATATGACAGAAATTTTGCAAAAAATCATAGATGCAGACGTTTTGGTGCTTGCAAGTCCTGTATATTTTTATTCAATAGATGCACAGTTAAAAGCACTTATTGACCGTACTGTTGCACGTTGGACAGAACAATAGAATGTTTCAGAGGTTACGCAGACTGTGTAAACGGTGCAAAAGAATGCGGTATAATCTATGGTCATAGCGTATACCAAAAAGGTGAAATTAAAGATAAGCCTGCAATGAAAGAAGCATATAATATGGGAAAATCTATAAATTAAGGAGAATAAAATTATGCAATATGTAAAATTAGGCAATACGGGTGTTGATGTTTCAAGAATTTGTTTAGGATGTATGAGTTTTGGAAAACCGGGGAAAGAAAACGGTGTTTTCCCTTGGGCAAAAGATTATGATGATGCTAAACCTATATTTAAAAAAGCAGTAGATTTAGGAATAAATTACTTTGATACGGCAAATGTTTATCAACTGGGAACAAGTGAAGAAATCACAGGTCGTTTGATTAAAGAATACGGTTTAGACAGAGATGAAATTGTTGTTGCAACAAAAGTACATTTTGCTATGCGTGAAGGCAGACCAAACGGTGCAGGTTCTTCAAGAAAAAATATTATGGCAGAAATCGACCATTCACTCAAAAGATTAGGTCTTGATTATGTTGATTTGTACCAAATCCATAGATTAGATCACGAAACACCTATGGAAGAAATTATGGAAGCATTGCACGATGTTGTAAAATCAGGTAAAGCACGTTATATCGGTGCATCTGTTATGTGGTCTTGGGAGTTTGAAAGATTAAACCAAATCGCAGAACGCAACGGCTGGACAAAATTTGTTTCGATGCAAAATCAATATAACTTAATTTATCGAGAAGAAGAAAGAGAAATGATGCCTTTGTGTCAAGACAGAAAAATCGCAGTTGTTCCTTGGAGTCCGCTTGCAGGCGGAAGATGTGCTCACCCATGGGGAACAAAAACCGCAAGAAATTCTATTGATGAAGTATCACCAATGGTATGGGGCGCAACAGATGAGCTGGATAAAATTGTTGTTGACAACTTGGAAAAAATATCAAAAGAATTAGGCTATTCAATGGCGCAAGTATCGTTAGCCTGGATGTTCTCTAAACCTTATATAACATCACCTATTGTTGGGTGTACTGATGTTAAACACGTTGAAGAAGCAGTTTCTGCGTTGGACATTAAATTGAGTGATGATATAATAAAGAGGTTAGAAGGAGCTTATGTACCACATATTAAATCAGGTTTATTTTAAGGAGAAAAATTAATGAAAGTATTGTTATTCAATGGTTCACCACATAAAAACGGATGTACTTATACAGCATTAGAAGAAATCTCAAAAACATTAAAAGAAGAAGGAATTGATTCTGAAATATACCAAATCGGTATTGGTTCAATAACACCTTGCAGGGGTTGTAGTGCTTGTGCAAAACTCGGCAGATGTGTGATAAATGATGATGACGTTAATAATTTTGTCGAAAAATGCAAAGAGTTTGACGGTTTTGTATTCGGATCTCCTGTTCATTATGGTTCAGCGTGCGGTGGTATAACTGCATTTTTAGACAGAGCATTTTTCGTTAATTTTACAGGTGGAAAGAAAGTTTTTGAACATAAGCCGGGTGCAGCGATTGTAAGTGCAAGGAGAGCCGGAACAACTGCCACATTAGACCAATTAAATAAATATTTTGCTATTACTCAAATGCCGATGATTTCAGGCAGATATTGGAATATGGTCCATGGTCATACTCCTGATGAAGTTCGTCAAGATTTAGAGGGTATGCAAAATATGAGAATACTTGCAAGAAATATGGCTTGGCATTTAAAATGTATGGAAGCAGGTAGAAATGCCGGTGTTCCTATGCCGAAAGAAGAAGAAATTGTATACACTAATTTTATAAGGTGATTAATATGGAAGAAGTTAGAATTGATGTAAGAAATCAAGAACCTGAAAGAATAGAGGAAGCAAAGAGAAGTTCAGATTTGTGTTTTAGAATAAATCATACGAACCCGACAACACCTGAATGTCAGGAACTTGTTCAGGAACTTTTTAACCATACATTAGGCGAAAATACTGTCATTCATCCGCCGATTTTTACGATTTTGGCTGATAAAGTAAAAATAGGTAAAAATGTTGTTATTTTAAACGGGTTTCAATGCATGTCAGCAGGCGGTCTCACTATTGAAGATAATACGATGATATCTTTGAATTGTACGATTGCAACAAATAATCACGATTTTTATGACAGATACGTTATCACCTGCAAACCGGTTCATATAAAACGTAACGTTTGGATAGGAGTGAATGTAACAATACTACCCGGAGTTACAATAGGCGAAAATGCAGTTGTCGGAGCCGGTGCAGTTGTAACCAAAGATGTTCCCGATAACGCAGTTGTTGTCGGAAATCCTGCCAGAGTAATCAGATATCTTGATGCGGAAAAGTTTAAGGCGTAAGTCGGGAGATATTTACATAATCTTACTGCGATGACTTTTCAGACATGTAATAAAAAACATTTACGCCTGTTGCTTAAACACACCTTTCGCACATCCGCAAATCGGACACTTGTAGTCATCCGGTTCATTATCTAACTCCCCTTCATACTCAAATCCGCAAACAGGACAAACATAGACTTTTTCACTACCATTTGTTCCATTATTTGCCCCTGCGTATTTATTGTAAATATCTTCTGTCTTAATCCCGTGATGTTTTTCCTGAAGTGCAAAATATTCAACGCTGTCGGCTGCCTCATT
Source organism: uncultured Acinetobacter sp. (assembly GCA_900321205.1). Classification (GTDB taxonomy): domain Bacteria; phylum Cyanobacteriota; class Vampirovibrionia; order Gastranaerophilales; family Gastranaerophilaceae; genus CAG-196. Next base: position 9,718 of record ONVC01000013.1, read on the forward strand.
TAATCCTTTTGCGCGAAGCGCATCGGCAAGCTTATTTATACTGACCTCACCTTTGTATTCAGCTTTTGATAATCCCTTAACCAGTTTCCAAAAATCTTTTTCGTTGGTTGGGTATTTACCGTTTAACATTGCATAAAATCCGGCATGGTTAACCTCCTGATTACCTAATCCGATAAATTCCTTTGCAACTTCTTCTAATCCAAATTCTTGTGCTATTCGAGCCATTGCATAATACATCATGCCACCCATAGCCTCACCTGTTGCTAAAAGAGAAATTTGTTTTTCAAGTTCTGTTCCTTGCGTCTGTCCGAATATACTCATATAAACCCTCCTTTTTGTGTTGTTATAATATATCACAAACAAAGAGTTAATTATAATACGTAATTATCCCTTCTCTCAAAACTAAAATAATCTTCCAACTCTAACTGTCTCCTGCCGGGGACAGAGTTTTTTGCAGAGCGGCAGAAAAGTCTGCAACTGTGGGTAAGGTGTGTTATACAATAATCCTAATCACAGAAATTTTCAGAGAAAAAAGAAAATACATCTGCCTCCTTATTGACAAAAAATTTTATTTTGTGTTTTATATTAGTAATATGAAAAATTCATTTGTAAACAATTTAATCTGTTGTTGCTGTAAGTCTTGTTGTTAAGAACTTACTTATAATTTTGCGTGCAGATTTTCAGACAGAAATATTATTTAGGTTCTTAAATGTTTTAAGAACCTTTTTTAACGGAGAAATTACAAATGAGAATAAATAAAATTGACAATACCCTTAATTTTAATGCCGGCATGGGCGGTTTATCAAAAGCATTATATACACTTAGTAACAATGATATGCTGAATGCCTCTTTCGTGGATGTTTTTGCGATGGACACACCACGAACAATAGTTGAAACAAAAAACAGAGGTAAACAGGCAGGAATAGAAATGGGATTCAGAGAATATACAGGAACTTTTATTGCTGAGTTTTCAGCTGCTCTTTTTGCTGTTATTGCTTCTAAATTTATTGCTAAAAAGTTATCCCCTGACGTAAAGGTGAACTCAGGCTCCTGGATTACAAATAACGGACTGGATGTGTTTTCTGACATATATAATAAATCCGATAAAACACCTGAAAGTTATGTTAAAAATGTCCTTAATTCAATGTCAGGGCTTAAAGGAAAAGAAATAAAAGAGTTTTCCGATATTGACAAAGAAAAAACAAATTATATTACTGAGCGGCTAACAAAGCTTATCACCGACAACAATCCTGATAAAAAGCAAACAAAAAAAGTTCTTAATCAGATTCAGGATGACATAATAAATCTAATGGGGGCAGATAATAATATCACGATTAAAGGTGAAAAAAAATCCTTATCCGCTAATTTGACCCATACGTTAAGAGATATCGTTGATTCGGGCAAAAATGTTTTCTTTGGTATGGAAAATAAAAAAGAACCGAGTGCAGTTATATCTAAGCTTAAGCGTATGAATAATTTAAGAATAGGAATTGCAATACCGCTATCAATGGGGCTGGCAATATCAAATCAATACCTGAACAGGTATTTAACAAAAAGAAGGACAGGTATTGACAATTTTGTTGGTGAAAATAATTATGATCAAAATGTTGCGTTCAAAAACGAAAAGAAATCAGAAAAAGGCTTGTGGTGGAAAAAACTTCTATCTGCGGGAATTTTTGTTCTGATGCTTTCTAAAGTTATGGGTGTAAAAAAGCCTGCTGATTTTATTAAAAAACTGGAATTCGACGGACCTGTTACCAGCGGTAACACTATTAAAACGATTTATGGAACTTTGATTTTAGGCAGAATTTTTGCATCAAAAGATTCAACGGAACTCAGGGAAACTAACGTAAGAGATTATTTGGGATTTCTTAACTGGCTTGTCTTAGGAGGGTTTGTTGCAAAAGGTGTAGGACAAATACTTGACCCGAAGCAAGAAAAATTGTTTAATATATCTAACAAAGGTAAGGGGATTAAGCATTGGCTTAAAGACGTTTCATTAAAATCGCAAAAAGAAATTCTTGCTCACGGAGGTAATGTCAAATCAAACCTGAGAAAGCTGAATATTGCTCAAATGTCAGGAATTGCATACAGTACAATAATGCTTGGGGTACTGCTTCCAAAATTAAACATTTGGATGACGAGGAGAAATAAAGAAAATAGTTAAAGGCGGTAAGTATGAATAAGATTTTATGCTATGGGGATTCAAATACATTCGGGTTTAATCCGGTTGACGGTTCCAGGTTTGATGAAAAAACGAGATGGACTGCTCTTTTGCAGGAAAATTTAGGCAGTGATTTTGAAATAACAGAAGAGGGTGCATGTGACAGAACCGGTATTGCTGATAATGATAAGGGGTTTATATTTTCGGCTCAAAGACATTTTCCAAAAATGATTACAAAGATGAAAGATGTAGATTTGCTTATTCTTGCAATAGGTACTAACGACCTGCAATTTAAGTATGACTTAACTATTCATCAATTTGAAAACGGACTGGAAAAATTAATAGTTATTGCTAAAAATAAAGTTAGAAGGATAATTCTGATACCTCCGGTCGTATTAAATGACAATGTTTTAAAAGGATTTTTCAATTTTCAGTTTGATGAATCAAGTATTTCAAAATCTAAAAAAGTTGGAAAAATATATAAAAAATTATGTAATATATACGGGTTAAACTATTTTGACCTGAATGATTTTGTTAAGCCGTCCAGCGCTGACGGTTTACACTATGACGGTGAAGGACATAAAATTATATCAACAAAATTGAGTGATTATATTAAAAGTATTTTTTAAGAATATTTGTTTAATATTCTTTTTTATCTGATACACTTTGCTGTATATTCTTTTATTTTTTCTAAGTTCTCATTGCAGTCTTTTATACCGACATCATAGATTGCCTGCAATTTCTTCAGATTTTTTTCCACACGCCGCATTTTTATCTTTTCACTTGGTCTCAATACCAGTATTTTGCCCTCTTTTTCATACTTTTCGATTAAATCCAGCGTCTCATTATATTTTATATAAACATTCTTTGCTGTTTTTACCAGCTCGGGATATTTTTTATAGACCAAGCCGAATGGCAACAACGGTTTCGTTTTTGTATAACCGGCAGGTCTTGTAAGAACAACAATTATTTTTTCGTAACCCATATCCAGTGCTTTGATAAGAGGAATCGGGTCGCTAATAGCACCGTCTAAATACTTATTCCCGTCTATTTCGACAGGGTTTGATACAAATGGCATAGAACCTGAGGCTCTTAAATATTCCATTCCTCTTTCTGCATCTTTAATTTCTGTATATTCAGCCTTACCGGTTTCCAGATTGGTAACAACAGCAAAAAATTCAACATCAGAGTTATTGTAGGTTTCAAAATCCAGAGGATCCAAATCATAAACAAGTTTATTAAAACAAAAATCCCTGTTCATAATGTCACCTGTTGTAAGCAGAGAATACATACCCATATATCTTTTGTCGTGAGCGTATTTTAGGTTATATCTCAAAGCTCTTCCGATTTGTTTGGACTTGTAGTTTATTCCGAAGAGTGCACCTGCTGAAACTGCGAATATGGTATCAACTTTTATATCATTTTCCATAAACACATCCAATATACCTGCAGTGTACAGACCCCTTAAAGCTCCGCCTTCAAGTACCATAGTTACTTTATTACTGTTATTTTCATTATACATTTTTCTGACTTGTTTTTTAGTTGTACTGCCTGACGTTGTAATGATAGCATAAAAACAGAAAGCTATTGCAAAATAAATTGACAATTATGTTTTAGCGCATATAATTTATATATCGCCAGATATGTGTATGTGTATATTATAATGCGTTTAGAAAAAGGCGGTTTGCTTTGCAAACCGCCTTTTTCAGTTTATATGTATTAAACTGCTACACAGCTTTAAATACTAATGTTGCGTTATGACCGCCAAATCCAAACGAATTGGAAAGAGCTGCACGTACTTTATGTTCTCTTGCTTTATGCGGAACATAATCTAAGTTTGCAACGTGTTCATCCTGATTATCAAGATTGATAGTCGGAGGAACAATACCGTCCGTAATTGTTTTTATACAAACAATTGCCTCTACTGCACCTGTTGCGCCGAGCATGTGACCGTGCATACTTTTTGTTGAACTTACTAAAAGGTTAGGATTCTTTTCTTTGTCGCCAAAGATTTCTGCTATTGCATTAGATTCAGCAATATCACCTAATCCTGTACTTGTGCCGTGAGGATTGATATAGTCGATATCTTCCGGCTTAAGTTCTGCATCTTTTAATGCAAACTCCATTGATTTTAATGCACCTTTTCCTTCCGGGTCAGGAGCAACGATATCATGAGCATCAGCAGACTGACCGTATCCTGCGATTTCAGCATAAATCTTTGCACCTCTTGCTTTAGCGTGTTCATATTCTTCAAGAACAAGAACTCCTGCACCTTCGCCCATTACAAATCCGTCTCTGTCTTTGTCATAAGGTCTTGATGCTCTTTCAGGTTCGTCATTTCTCTTTGATAAGGCTCTGCATGCCGTAAATGCTCCAACGCCGAGTGTTGTAATGGTTGCTTCACAACCGCCTGCAACTACAACATCAGCATCACCGTATTGGATACTTCTGAAAGCATCACCAATAGAGTGAGTACCTGTTGCACAAGCAGATGCAACGCACTTGTTCAAACCTTTGTATCCGTGCTTAATAGAAATTCTGCCGGATGCAATATCTACAATAAGCATAGGAACAGTAAACGGAGAACCTTTTGTCGGACCATAGTTCATCATTTTTAAGTGGTTTTGTTCAAAAGTTTTAAAACCGCCTGCAGCTGAACTTACGATTACTCCGATTCTGTAAGGATCAATATTTGCTTCATCTATACCTGAATCGGCAATGGCTTCATCTGCTGCTACCATTGCAAATTGGGTAAATCTGTCCATTCTTTTTGCTTCCTTCGGATTAATAAAATCTTCAGGATTAAAATCTTTTGCTTTTATTTCGGCTGCTATTGTAACAGCGTGTCCTTCCTGAGAGATAGCTTCAAAAGATGAAACACCGCTTTTTCCTGCCAGCATAGCATTCCAAAAATCTTTTACATTTATACCGCAAGGTGTTACAGCACCCATACCGGTAATAACAACTCTTCTTTTTGTCATTTGTTTTATCCTCTTAAAAAATAAAACAGGTGAAAGTGTTGCACCTCCACCCGTTTTAAACCTTTATACCCGTAATATCAATTATGAGTGAGCTTCGATGTAGTTAACAGCATCCTGAACTGTTTGAATTTTTTCAGCTTCTTCATCAGGGATCTCGCAGCCGAATTCTTCTTCAAATGCCATAACTAATTCTACCGTATCTAATGAATCAGCACCTAAATCAGCAGTAAAGCTTGCTTCAGGAGTAACTAATGATTCATCACAGCTTAATTGATCTACTACAACTTTTTTTACTTTGTCTAATGTACTCATGTTCTTTATCCTCTTATTTATGTGTAATACACTTTTCAACTTAAATTATACTTGTTAAAGATTATTTTGCAATAAAGTAACAAAATTGTTACAGTTCGTTAAATTATCAAACCGCCTGATACTTCAATTGCCTGACCTGTTACGTAGTCTGTATCAAGTGCAAGGAATTTAACAACCTTGGCAATATCTTCAGGAGTTCCGAGTCTTCTCATCGGAATCAACTTCATGTATTCGTCGGTGTTACCCAAATCAGCAGTCATGGCTGTTTGAATAAATCCGGGACATACAGCGTTAACTCGGATATTTCTTGAACCGAATTCTTTTGCAAGAGTTTTTGTCAATCCGATAAGACCTGCTTTTGAAGCTGAATAGTTTGCCTGACCTGCATTTCCGTGAAGACCTACAACGGATGACATGTTAATAATTGAACCCTGGCGAGCTTTCATCATGTGTTTAATTACTGCGTGAGTAACGTAGTAAGCACTTCCGAGGTTAATTTTGATAACTCTTTCCCATTGTTCTGCATCCATTCTTACGAACAAACCGTCTTTTGTAATACCGGCGTTGTTCAAAAGGATGTCAATTTTTCCGTGTTCAGCTATCATTTTTTCAACAGCAGCCTGAACTTGTTCATCGTTTGATACATCAAATTGATAAAAGAATGCATCAACACCTAATGCTTTTATTTCGTCAATAGCTGGTTGTGCTTTTTCAGCATCACAAATATCATTGATAATGATATCGCATCCTGCTGCTGCAAGTTCTTTCGCACAGCTGAAACCGATGCCTCTTGAACCGCCTGTAATTAAAGCAATTTTTCTTTCACTCATTAATCTTTCTCCTTATTTTTATTATTAGGGGAACCCCCAATTTGTATGTTTTTCTATCCCAATACCCTAATTTTACCATAAAACTATGCAAGGGCAAATAACACTTTATATATTTACGCTATGGGTAATTATCTAATTTTGTCCTTCTTTTTCCTGTCCACACCAGTTTACATGCTCCGTAGTATTCGTAAGAATATAAAAGATATTCTACTTTTGTTCCGGTTGTCTGGTACATGTACCCCATTCTGTATGATTTTATTTGCCCCGAATGTTCCCGAAGAGCATTTGAAAGTTCTTTGACTTTTTGTTCATCAAACTCGCATGTCTTATAATCCTGCCACTCATTTACTTTTCTGCTCAGCCATTGATTGTACTGGGTTTTATACTTGCAAAGCCCTGTTTTTTCATCTTTGCCTTCGATTATGTATTTGTAAGTACCGGTCCAGTCAACATACCAGTGAGGAGCACAGTGTTCAAAATCATCGATAAAATAAGGGTCAAAATATGTCGGCATAATATGTTTGCCGTAATGCGTATAACTGTTTCGTGTAACCGCAAAAACCGAAGTCACACAAAGTATTAGCACCAATGATATTAAGGATAATTTTATTTTCAACCTTATATTACCCCTTTGGATTTTGCCCTTATGCTTCAATCATTTGTTCTTTTAAAGCAGCAACAGTACTTTCTAAAGAATCTTTATCGAACACGTTGTAAACAGTTGTTTCCGGAGCAATTTTCTTATTCAGCCCAGCCAGAACTTTTCCCGGTCCGATTTCAATAAATGTATCAACGCCTTCTGAAACCATTTTTTGTATCGTTTGAGTCCAGTGAACAGATGAATAAATCTGACGCGGCATTTTGTTTCTGAAATCATCTGAATCTGTTGTCAGTTCCGCATCTACGTTAGTAATAACAGGGATTGAAGAATTGTTTAATTCAGCATCCCTTACAAATTCAGCAAACTCTTCTCCTGCTTTTTCCATAAACCGTGAATGAAAAGCGCCGGATACAGCCAGCGGAACAACCCTTCTTGCACCGTTTGCAAGAATATAATCACCGGCGGCTTTGACTGCATTTTCATCACCGGTAATAACAACCTGAGCCGGTGAATTATAGTTTGCAATATCAACGTAACCGACTTTATTTCCTTCTTCCAAGCCTGCTTTTAAAACTTCTTCGCTTGCATTAAGAACGGCAGCCATGCTTCCGCCATGCGTTGCACCCATAAGGTCTGCGCGTTTTTGTATAAGTTTTAGAGTGGTTTCAAGACTCATTACGCCGGCTGTGAACATTGCGCAATATTCACCTAAACTGTGTCCTGCTGCATAATCGGGAACAATATTTAATTCAGCTCTTAGAGCTTCCATCAACGCAATTGAAGTTGTAACGATACAAGGCTGAGTATTAATTGTTTGTTTTAAATCCTCTTCCGGCCCTTCAAAACAAAGTTTTGTAATACTTTTGCCCAAAGTTTTATCTGCTGTATCATATACGTTTTTTGCAGCTTCGTAATTTTCATAAATATCTTTTCCCATACCGACTGCCTGTGAGCCTTGTCCCGGAAATAAAAATGCTATTTTTTTTGTCATTATGTTCATTCTCCCTAATCTTTTCCTTTTATGTTACTGAATAGTTTACTTTTAAATCTTTCCCATTTTCCTGCAAGTAATTTTGAATAATAATTATAACTTCCGAATACATCTTTGTAATATTCGTCACCGAGCTTTGTTATCCCAAAAGTTCTGTCCTTTAGAGTCTGCCCAATATGAACAAATCCTGCCGATTCAAAACTGTCAATCGTATCTCCTCTGCGCTCATCAATCATTTTTAAATCATGGTAATACCCATTTCTTTTCTTAACCGCGTACCCGAGAACTTCTTTTATATTTTGTCTCGAAGCCGAATTCCATATATTAATTTTGTTAATTGAAGGCATATTATACTCCTTTTTTATCATTATTCATAAAATTATTAGTGAATACATCTTTTTCCGGATAATATTTTCTCTGAGTTTTTTTATACGCTTTTACAAGTAACGTATAGTCTGTGGATTCAAGAATTTTTAATAACATATCCGAATCAAATGCATATTCTTTCTGTATTGTTTTTGCAAAGCTTAAAGCATCTGCACCTGCCAACAGTGCCCTGACTGCTCTTCCTCCGCCAAACAATGCTATTCTATTTATTACAGGCATTTTACACAGACCTCTTTTTAACAAATTCCTTCACGAAGTCTTACTACTGCTGCACCCCAGGTCATACCCGCTCCAAAACCACATAAAACAGCCGTTGACGGAAGTTTGATTTTTCCCTGTTCAACTCCTTCCACTAATGCAATCGGTATAGATGCCGCAGAAGTATTTCCGTAGTACTTGATGTTTGAAATAACTTTTTCGTCAGAATATTTTAATCTGTTTTGAATAGATTCAATAATTCTTTGGTTAGCCTGATGAGGAATGAGATAATCAATCTCATCAGCGCTCATGCCTGATTTCTCAATACAATCAACAACATAAGAAGGAACTGTTGTAACAGCAAATTTATAAACTTCTTTTCCGTTCATGTGAATTAATCCGTCACCGACATTGTCAGCCTGTTCTACAAGCGGACAGTTATGAGCAGGCATGTTTGTATAAATCATTTGTCCTATTGAACCGTCTGCGCTTATATTTAATGATAAAATATCGTCAACTCCGTCATCAGAAGCAGTTACTACCATGGCTCCGGCTCCGTCACCGAACAAAATAGACGTTCCTCTGTCCTCCCAGTTTGTGATACGTGAGTTATTGTCTGCTGCTACAATAAGAATATTTTTGTAAAGACCGGTTCCTATCATTCCTCTTGCAACCTGCAATGCATAAATTAAACCGGAGCATGCCGCAGTCATATCGAAAGCCGGAATAGTTTTTGTTATTCCGAGTTTTGTCTGTAAAGTACAGGCTAATGTCGGATATAACTGAGGCGGAACAGAAGCTGCCGATATTATGCAATCAATATCATTTACATCTATACCTGATTTATCTACAGCTTTTTTTGCTGCATCAAAACCTAAATCAATAGCTGTTTCATTCCCTGAAACTACTCTTCTTTCTTTTATACCAGTTCTTGAATAAATCCATTCATCAGATGTATCGTATAATTTTGTTAAATCGTCATTAGTAATTACCGTTTTCGGCACAGAATACCCTATCCCTGCTATTTTTAACGGTATAAAATTATTCCCCATTAATACTTCCCTCTTAAATCTTTTTTTTAATTATAACATAAAGAAAGAAGTCTGATATTATCAGGCTTCTTTCTTTAAAATTTGTTCTGAGATTTTCGGCTAAAACTATCTCTATGCCTCAATACTTTCTGCGATTTTTTGGTTAACCTGAGTTTCAACGGCTTCTTTTGCATCTCTTACCGCATTTTTAATTGCGTATGCTTTGCTTCTGCCGTGCGAGATAACAGTAATACCTTTTACACCCAAAAGAAGCATGCCGCCGAATTCTTCATAATTAATTTTTTCATATATTCTTCTTAAGAACGGCTTAGCTAACCAGCCGATAAGCATACCCAAGAAATCTGCTTTAAACTCGCTCTTTATCATCTTGAACAGCATTGATGCAGTGCCTTCTGTAACTTTTAAAACAACATTACCTACAAAGCCGTCACAAACAACAACATCACAATGATTTAAGAAAAGTTCACGGCCTTCAATATTTCCGATAAAATTAAATTTTTCTTTTTCTTCTTCAAGCATTGTATAGACATTTTGTGCAAGCTCATTACCTTTGCCTGCTTCTTCGCCTATATTTACAACACCTGTTTTAGGATTATCAATATCTAAAACATTCTTTGCAAAAATTCTTCCCATAATTGCAAACTGTCTTAACATCTGGGGTGTACAATTTGAGTTTGCACCGCCGTCTATTACTACAACAGGCTTTTTCATTGTAGGAAGCGTAACTGCAATAGCAGGTCTGTCAATTCCGGGAATTCTTCCCAAACCGAAAAGGCTTGCAGCCATTGCCGCACCGGTTGAACCTGCAGCAACTAAAGCTTCTGAGCTTCCTGTCGCAACCGAGTTAACAGTAAGTACAATTGAAGAATTTTTCTTTTTACGAATAGCCTGACCTGGGGCTTCACCCATTTCAATAATTTCCGATGCGTGAGTAATCTTTATATCCAAAGATTTTACATCAACTCTGATTCTTCTGTTTCTGCCTGCTTTACCGCAAGGTGATAAAAAGCCCTGTTCCTGAATTCTGTCCAGACACTCCTCTATCTGGTCTTGTTTTCCGACTAACTCAAGAGCTACACCGTATTCTGCCGCAGCCCAAACTGCACCCGCTACTATTTCAAAAGGTGCGTGGTCTCCTCCCATTGCGTCTACTGCTATTCTTGTCATTAAACTCTATCCCCTTTTTCGCTATTCGTGATTTGTGAATCGTGAATCGGTTTTTATTTGCGATTCACGGCTCACTGTTTACGATTCACGATTTGTTATTCTGCTTTTTCTTCAGAAGCTTCTTCTTTTACTTCTTCTGCTTTAACTTCTTCAACAACTTCTGCTTTTGTTTCTTCTGCTTTAGGAGCTTCTTCTACTTTAGCTTTTTTTGTTGACTTTTTAGCTTTTTTTGTTTCTTTAACTTCTTCAGTTGCAACTGTTGCATCCTGGTCTTTAAGTCTTACCGGTTTACCTTTGTATGTTCCGCAAGCTGTACAAACTGTGTGTGCCAAAACTGCCTGTCCGCAATTAGGACATTTTGTTAAAGTCGGCTTTGTAGCCTTCCAATTTGATCTTCTTTTTCCCTGAGCGCTGTGCCCTGTTCTTTTCTTTGGTACTGCCATTTTCCTTATACCTTTCTTTTTACTGTTTATATTCCGTTAGTGAATAACTCTTTATTTCTTTATCTGAATGTTTTTAAACACATCCATTCTGCTGTCGTGAGGTTTTGTTTCTTCAGATACAAATAATCCCTCATTACAATTTATACCACAAACCTTTTTATTTGGTAAAGCTAATATTACAGATTGATACAAAAGGTCATAAATATCAATTTCTTTCGCTCCGTTCAAATCTGTTATAAACTGACCGTCAGAGAGTTCCAGCTCTGCACCGTATTCGTCAAGAAGCGAGTTTTTTGCAAAAGTTTCATCAATGTCAAAATTCAAATTATATTCAAATTTATTCAGGCACCTGTCACACTCTAAGGTTATTTTGCCGTCTGCATGTCCCTTAACTTCGACAAAATCACCCACAGAACGCAAATCGAGTTCCGCGCAAATGTGACAATCTTCAAGCTCTTTGATGTCATCATCAAAATCAAACTCAAAAATGCCTTCATCTTCAATATCTTCAATTGCAACTTGATATTTATCAGACATAGGGTTCTTCCTGCAATACTAAACCTGCTATCTGGGTTGATATAAAGCAAAGCTTTTTAATCGGTCCCATCGGCTCTTTTTCAACAAGAACCGGTGTCGGACTTTTCATCAATTGTTTAAGCTCTGCATAAACTGCCTGCGGATTATCAAAATACATTACAACCGGGGTTGCAGAACCTTTTAAGAAAAGAATAACTGCCTGTCTTGTTTTCTGAGGACCCTGCGGCGGAATATTGTTAAATTGCTGAACCATAATGTTCTCCTTTATTATTTACAAAAATATTATAATATAAATTTGAACTCGGGCAAAGGGGGGGAATAAAAAAGCTTCCGTTTTTATAATTAACTATTCTTTTTATACGCAACAGGCAAAAATATTTTTCAGGATACTTATGATAACAGAAAGAAAATAAACGGAGAACACTATGCAGGTACAGTCAATAACTAATGCTGATAACTTTCGGGGAAGTTTTGAAGTTAATCCTTTGTTTAACAAATTTAAAGAAGAATTAACCCCTGAACAAAAAGATATATTTGCAAAACTAATTAAAAAAATCGAAAACAGACCTGACGGAAGAATTTTTAAATTCGACAGAGTTAATGAAAATACAAAAGGTGCTGAGGTCGGAATTTTTGAAAAAGTCGCTCTAATTGACAGAACAACATGGATGCCGTTATTTTGCACAACAAGAGAAAAAGCTGCCCTGTGCTTTAAAGAACTGAATAATTTGTATAAAGATTTTCAGAAAACAAAATTTGACGGATACAAAAACTAAATCATACAAAAAACATCACTACTCAAAATTTGTTCATCGTATAATTAATAGTATGAATTACAAGAAAATTAACGATATTTTAAAAAATGACGGAGTCATTGCTTTTGTAACTGATACGGTCTGGGGACTCGGTTGTCTTCCAAACTGTGAAAAAGCAGTAAAAAAAATCTATGAGATTAAACACAGAGAAGCAATAAAGCCTTTAATTCTGATGAGTTATGATATCTACCCTCTTTTTGATTATGTTAAACAACCGATTGAGAAAGAAGCTCAAAGGTTAATAAAAAAATATTTCCCGGGGGCGCTAACGCTTGTTTTGGATAAATCAGAAAATACCCCCGACTATATGACATCAAATTTATCAACAGTGGGAATAAGAGTTCCTGATAATGAAACATTTTCAAATATTTGCAAAAACATTGACGGGCACGTTCTTGCAACAACAAGCGCTAATATCTCAGGCGAACCGCCTGCACTCACGTACGAAGAAGCTGTTGCCTATATTGGTGATAAAGTCGATTTAGCAGTAGAAAGCGAAGGACATGAAGCCCGGGGCAGAGCCTCAACAGTTGCGGGATTTAAATACGGTAAACCTGTAATTTACCGTCAAGGTGAAATTGAGATTTTGTAATTGTTACAACTTGAAAAAAATAAATAAGTACGTTAAAATACATATATAAGGAAGAAGTGCACAGCACTCTGAATACTGTACACTTCCCACTGTTCCTTATAAAGCAGATAAAGAACTAAATAGTAGTAACAAGACAACTGTTGCTACTATTTTTGTTAGTATCTTTAGCAACTCCGCACCTCCTTTCCTTACCTTAGTCCACTATACTATTGTGTGTAGGAAGGGGCACTGAACAGTGTTTCCGAAATTATTATATAAAATTTTAATATAAAGTTCAATATCAAAAACTCAAACACTCCGGCTTTAAAAACGGTGAACCTGTTATTTACCGTCAGGGCGAAATTGAGATTGTATAATTAATGTATATAAAGAGGTCGGTTTTGCGTTAGCAAAACCGACCTCTTTATGTATTATTATTTGAGATTCTTCGGTCATTACATTCCCTCAGAATGACTAATTCTATATTAACCCTAACCTTCCAGGATTTTTCTTACCAACTCATTAACAGTTTTCGGGTTAGCTCTTCCTTTTGTTTCTTTCATTACCTGACCTACAAAGAAGCCCAAAAGATTTGTTTTGCCGTTTTTGTAAGATTCAACCTCAGCCGGGTGAGCGTTTACAACTTTTTCAACGATTTCTTTAATCGCACCTTCATCTGAGATTTGGCTTAGACCTTTCTTTTCGACAATAGCAGAAGCCTTTTCTCCGTTAACAATCATTTCTTCTACAAGAATTTGCTTACCAATGTTGTTGGAGATTGTGCCTTTTTCGATTAATGAAATTAACTCTGCCAAGTTTTCCGGAGTTAATTTTGTTTCATCAATCTCAACTTTGTTTTCTTTTAAATAAGCTGCAATTTCTCCCATCATGAAGTTTACGGCAGTCTTTGGATTAGCACCGAGTTCAAGAACCTTGTCAAAGAATAAAGCAGATGCCATCTGTTCAACAATTACCCCTGCATCATATTCACTTAAACCTAAACTCATATATCTTTGTCTTTTTTGTTCAGGGAGTTCAGGCATGGTCTTTCTGATATCTTCAACCCATTCTCTTGAAATTTCCAGAGGCATCAAATCCGGTTCAGGGAAATATCTGTAATCGTGAGCGTCTTCTTTTCCTCTCATTGAGCGTGTTTCTTTAAGGTTATCATCCCAAAGGCGAGTTTCCTGAACGACTTCGCCTCCTTCTTCAACGATTTCTATTTGTCTGTCAATTTCGTATTCAATTGCTCTTTGAAGTGCTGAGAAACTGTTTACGTTTTTGATTTCTGCTCTTGTTCCGAATTTATCAGAACCTTTTGGCATGATAGAAATGTTAGCATCACATCTCATTGAACCTTCTTCAAGGTTACCGTCACAAACGCCGAGGTAACGAACAATATTTCTGAGCTCTTCCATATAGTTTCTTGCTTCTTCGCTTGAACGCATATCAGGTTCTGATACGATTTCCAAAAGCGGAGTACCTGCTCTGTTTAAGTCAACAAGAGAATAAGTGGCACCGTTAATACCAGCTGCACCTACGTGAACAAGTTTTCCTGCGTCTTCTTCCAGGTGTGCACGTGTAATACCGATTCTCTTACCCTTAACATTTAACCAGCCGTTTACACAAATCGGTTCATCATATTGTGAAATCTGGTATCCTTTCGGAAGGTCAGGATAAAAATATTGTTTTCTGTCAAATTTACATCTGTTAGGAATCTCACAGTTAAGTGCAAGACCTAATAAAATACCCATATTAACACATTCTTTATTCAAAACCGGCAAAACCCCGGGCATACCTAATGTAATTGCGCTGGTGTGAGAGTTCTGCTCACTTCCGAATTCTGTTGAATCCGGTGCAAAAATCTTTGATTTAGTTTTTAACTGAGCGTGAACTTCAAGCCCTATAACGACTTCATACTTATCTCTTAAATCTGTCATAATAATATCCTCACTTCTTTATTTAATAATATCATAAATAAATTTAATATAAATAATCAGCAGCCTCGCTTTTCAACAATACTTTTTTCTCCGGCTTTTTCTGCTTTTTTTATGGATAATTTGATATTTTTGATAACTTCCGTTACATCTCTGAATACGTTTTCAAGGGGGTAAGAGCCGCAACCAAATCTTCCCGACAAATCTCCGAGTTTTTTATGTACGAAACTCATTCGGGTAATCTCACTATCCAAAACAGCATCTACTTCAAAATATTTTTCAAGGTCATTTATAAAATTAATATTTTCAACTCTGGAAGCGAAGTCACCGAGTTTTTTTACATTTTTACCGGAAACTGTGCCGTAAACGGCGAGTCCGCTAAAAGATACAGAAGATACCGGAATTATGTTGTTCATATTTTTACCTGCCTTTAATTAATTTAACTCCCCTGAAAAATTTTTTTGCTATTTTCCTGCAAAAGAGAAGGCGGTTTTGCATTTTGCAAAACCGCCTTCTCTTCACTAAAAAACTACTTAATCTTTTGTCCGTAAATATTATATACACTTCCGTCAGGATTAAATATTAAAACCGTACCGTTTATAACACGCTTTATCGGTGCCTGCGGCGGAGTTACGGTTGTGCTGTTTACGGAGGTTTCGTCATTGTTATTATTATTGTTATTATTGTTTACGCCGTCATTGTTGTTATCATTATTTTTATCATCATCGTTGTTGTCGGGCGGAGTTGTGTCATTTGGTTTTAGTTCTTTATACTTATCTGTTAGCGCCGTTTGAAAGGCATTATAGGAAAGTGCACTTTCTATATCCGCAAGTCCTTCCGATGTTATTCCGTCATATTCAAATTCTGAGATTGCATATATGGCTTCGCTTGCCGCAAGTGAAGCATACAATTTTCTTTCCTGCATATCCCAGTGAGAGTTATGTGCTTCAAAAATTGTTGTGTCAAGCATTGCGCCTGCGTATGCTTTTGCTCTCCCGTACACAAAAGCCATCGTCTCGTCCATATTTCTAATATCCGCATAAGTTACGTATTTGCATTTTTCAAGCTCGTCAGGGTACTTCTCGGCAAAATCTTTATAACTCATGCCCAGGTATTTTTCAGCCAGTTTATCTGCGTCATACTCGATTTTTGCAGGTGCGTGGTGTTCACTTTCTCCGTTTACGCTTTCCATTATGTATTCAAATTTGTCTCTGATTTCATTAAGAGAGTTTATATCTGCTGTTGTTTGTTTTCTTAGTTCATCAATATCAAAGTTTACAAGTTTGTCTTGCCAGCGCGGATATGTGTAGTGCCTGAACGGAGAAGTCCTTACAACCATTATATTAGGGTCTTTAAAGGCTTCACAGTCAAGATAGGCATAATTTATATCCTGCTCCATTTTGCTGAGTGCCGCCATAATACTGTTTTCTGCTTTTACGGTTACAGAATGTCGTTGTGACAGACTCATGTTGTCGTTGTAATAATTTATAGCTTCCGCAAATTCAGGAGTTATTTCTCGCCCTGAGTCCGACCTTGTTTTTGGCATATCTAAACCATACAATTTTGCAGGTTCGGGTTTCTCCGGTTGTGTTACATTATCCGAAAATTTAATAACAATCGGTTCTTCTCTGTTTTCGCTTCTGTCGGTATTTTTTACGAATGGGTTTGTTCTCCCGTTTACCCCGTGGGAATAAATGCTGTTAAAATTTATCATAGTAATCCCTTTATATTATTCCTGATATAAATATAAAGTATTGTTGTTAAGTAAAATTGCGTTTTTATGAAGGTTTGTTAATCAGATATTTTTAAGATGCTCAATTTTAACTTCCGGTTTTAACAGAACAGAGACAGCATCAATGCGGTAATTTTTATATTTTGGGTTTTCTTTGAAGTACATAAATAAACCTTGTTTTATGTGGTTATATTTTGTTTTTGTGATTGCTTCCAGGGGGTGTCCGCAAATATCGGTTTTACGGGTTTTAACTTCTACAAAAACAAGTGTATTTTTATCAAGTGCGATAATATCTATTTCGCAGAGTTTTGAGAAACGTTTGTTTGTTTCCAAAATCTTGTATCCCATTTTTTCCAGATACTTTTTTGCG
>ONVC01000018.1 GCA_900321205.1 uncultured Acinetobacter sp.
GTTATTTTGAAAAAGAATATTCACCTGAAGAAAAAAACAAATTTACAGAGATATCAGACAGACTAATTGAGGATACCAAGCGCAGAAGGAGTGGTGAGTTTTATACACCGACTTTGTTTACGGATTATGCACACAAAATGTTATCGGAAGAACTTGGCGAAGACTGGAAAGAAAAATATGTTGTTTGGGACTGCTGCTGGGGAACAGGAAATCTTACAAGAGATTACCAATTCAAAGAATTATATGCAAGCACATTAGAGCAAGCAGAACTTGATTGTGGAAAAAGGTATAACCCGGAAGCAACAAAATTTATTTTTGATTTTTTAAATGATGATATTTCAAATTTGTTTGGATGTAAACTACCGCCAAAACTTTATGAAGCACTAGACCAAAACAAACCCATAGTATTTTTTATCAATCCGCCATATGCAACAGCAGGCGTTAATAATGAAACAAGTAAAGCCGGTTGTGCAAAAACGAGGATTAATAAAAAGATGTTAAATGATGGCATAGGTGCATGCTCTCAAAATTTATATGCTCAGTTTTTGTATAGAATTTTGTTAATAGCAAAACATTTTGAGCTATCGAATATATGTATAGGTCTTTTTTGCCCTACGCTTTTTTTAACAGGGGGAAGTTATAAAAAATTTAGAGAATGTTTTTTACAGCATTTTTTTATGAAGAGTGCAATTCAATTTAATGCTTCATATTTTGCTGATGTTGCAAACTATTGGGGTATAGGCTTTACTGTTTGGAAGCTTGGTCAAGCTGAAAATAAAAATGTTTTTAATTATAAAATTGTTGAAGAAAATAATGGTGAAATATCTGAAATTGGTGATAAACGAGTATATAATCTTGATAATTTAAAGACAATAAAAGACTGGGCAAAAGATACAAATATAGAGAACGACACAGAAATTGTATGTTTGAAATCAGCCATAAATCCCTCAACAAAAATAAAAAAATATTCAACAGAAGCGCTCGGTGTATTAGTTGCAGATAGTAACAATGTTGATAAAAATATGCAATACGTATGTATATTAAATAGTAATATTCCAAGTAATCTAGGACTATTGTATATTACAAAAGACAATTTTTATAAATGTATGTCTCTGTGTGCTGCAAGAAAGCTTGTTTTTGGTAATTGGGTAAATTCAAAAGATGAGTACTGTAAGCCAGAAGAAAATCATCCTAAATACAACGAATATATGAATGACAGTGTAATATTTTCTTTATTTCATTCTGGTGCGGGTCAAGCAAGTTGTCAGACAAGTTTAAAAAATATTGAATGTAATGGAACAAATTATAATATAAAAAATGAATTTTTCTTTATGTCAAAAAATGAAATAATGAATTTAGCTAATGAATATAATTTTGATTACACATATAACGATGCCAGGGTTTCTGAAGAAAGATTTGTTTATAAAATACTGCAAAAAATAGAACTGTCTAATGAAGCTCAGGACGTTCTTAATAAAGCAATAGAACTTACTAAAAAATCCTTTAAGTATAGAGAATTATTTAATCAGGAACATCCGGAATATCAGATAATGAACTGGGATTGTGGCTGGTATCAGATAAAGGCGGTTTTGAAAGAATACTTTATAGATGATTTAAAAGATTTTCAAGATTTATACAAAATACTTGCTGACAAAATGAGACCAATGGTGTATGAATTGGGGTTTTTAAAACAATAGAAAAGTTGCAAAAAGTACAACATGTAGTATAATTAAAATATAGGGAAAAGCCTTAAAGGTGGCCAGACCTTTAAGACTTTCTTAACTTCCCTAAACAAATTCGGCGAGAATTTGAATTAAGAGTCCTAGTGTAGCTAGGACTTTTTTAATTATTTCCCGATTCATTTGCTCACCTCCTTTCCGCCGATTTCTCTTAACAGGTTTTTCTAATAAACTTTCTTGTTAAGAAATAATTTCCAAGCCTAAGTAATTTACCCCTGTCGGAGGAGATAAACAGGAAGCTTACCCTTATATTTATTGTATAATATTTTAATATATATTACAATATAAAAAATCATTCATTTAGAGGTTTGACTTTTCTCAAAGTATTATTAATATAAGGGTATAGAACTATAAATTAAAATAAGGAGACAGTATGAGCAATAAACGACTTGACGGTTCATCTCTGTTTACCGGAATAAACTCCGGGTTAACCAACGCTTTTTCAGCTCTTTCCGGGCAATATAAAGACGGAATTACTGTTGAAAACTTAAACAAAGCATTAACTAATACTAATATTACAAACACTCCCTACGGTTCAACGTTTGCATCTTATTTGGCAGGGAATTTTAACTCCGTTGATAAAAACGGTGACGGTAAAATATCCGCAGATGAGATTCAGGAATATATGAGCAACATGGCCCGTCAGGGTTTAACCCGTGAACAAATTATGACACTCGGCGCCGCAAACGGTATGACAAACAGTTTGCAGGAAACCGTACTTGCACATTTTGATGATATTGATAAAAACCATGACGGTAAAGTTACAAGTCAGGAAATCAGCGCTTATGGTGTTGATTCTCAGGTAGAAAAACAAAAAATTGCCGACAGAAACAGAACAGTAAACAACATGTCACTCTTCTACGGTAATGATGACAGCAAGTACGAAGGAAGTTTGATGGATTACAGATATCTTGATAATGAAAAAAGCTAAAATTATGTGTGTGTGAATAAGAAGGGAAAGAAAGAAGCCGAGTGTAACCCACTCGGCTTCTTCTTTGGTATAATGGTGTTATACTAAGAGGCAAATATGTTTTACTTTGATGATTTAAACGGACAAAAGATATTAAGAAGTGATTTGTTAAACAAGTATAAAGAGGTTAGTGCTTTTTTTACAACAAGAGGGGTTAATATTTCATCAATACCTGATTTTGCTTCGCGGGTTCTTACACCTGAACAGACTCACAGCGACCATATTGAAACCGTTGATGAAAGAGCAGAATACCCGGATACAGACGGATTAATTCTTACCGAGCCGGATGCTGCAATATATTTAAGATTTGCCGACTGTACTCCTTTAATATTTTATGACACAAAACACAACATCGGTGCAATATCTCACGCAGGCTGGCGGGGAACTGCTGCAAGAATAGGTGTTAAAACCGTTGCAAAAATGGTTCTGAATTTTAGTTCAAAACCCGAAGATTTAATCGTTCTTATAGGACCTGCGATTTCAAAATGTTGTTATGAAGTGAGCGAAGAAGTCAGAGATACCCTGCTTTCAACAGTTAAAAATACCAAAGGTTTGTATGAAGGAAGAAATGTTGATCTAAAACATATTAATGCACGTCAGCTTGAAGAAATCGGGGTGAAAAACATTGATATATGCAGCTTTTGTACCTCCTGCAATAACGATATGTTTTATTCATACAGGAAAGAAAACGGCACAAAGGATAGGCATTTCGCAGTCTTAAAACTCCTGAATACAGAAAAAGAAGTTAAACAAGCTCGGTGATGTTATCTCTTGTGATTACGGCATCATAGTTTTTGTATCCGAGGATATTTTCAATATCGTTTGAGTGAGAGCCGACTATTTTTCTGCATTCTGCAGATGAATAATTTGCCATACCACGGGCAAACTCAACATTATTTTCGTCCATAATTGAGATAACTTCACCTTGTTTAAACTCATTTACTACACTAACAATACCGATTGGCAAAAGGCTTGAAAACTGCTCCAAAATAGCTTTTTTAGCACCTTCATTAACGACAAGTCCGCCAAAAATGTTTGTTGCATAACCAATCCAGCGTTTTTTATCCGCAAGGCTTCCTTCTGCCGGCAGGAACATAGTTCCAATGTCTTCACCGTTAAAAATTCTGTTTATTACACAGGGAGTTTTTCCGTTAGCAATAAGCACTTTTCCGC
This sequence comes from uncultured Acinetobacter sp., assembly GCA_900321205.1. GTDB lineage: Bacteria > Cyanobacteriota > Vampirovibrionia > Gastranaerophilales > Gastranaerophilaceae > CAG-196. Next base: position 3,883 of record ONVC01000018.1, read on the forward strand.
CAAATCGGGTAACGAGTTTTGCAGCTTCGAGTTTTGTTCTCATACCGCCCCTGCCGCCTTCTGAGGCATCAGTTCCGAGGTTTAAAATATCTTCCGTAACGGTTTCAACTTTTTTGATAAGCTCTGCATCAGGATTTTCCTTCGGATTAGCGGTATAAAGTCCGTCAATATCGGTTAATAAAATAAGCAAATCTGCATCAAGTTCACTCGCTACAAGAGCTGATAACTTGTCATTATCCGCAAAATTAACCTTCATTCCTGCATTAACAGAGCTTGCCTGAATAGGTGTAACAGTGTCGTTTTGGTTAATTATCGGAACAACACCAAACTCGAGAAGTTTATTCATTGTTGTTCTGAGGCTCAAATATTTGTGACGCAGAGAAAAATCGTCTTCCGTTAAAAGAATCTGGGCTATCGGAATATCATAAACGCCAAATCCGCTTTCATAAAAAGACATCAAACGGCTCTGTCCGATTGCTGCACATGCTTGTTTAACACCTTCGCCGTCTGTTGAATCAAGGTTAAGTTTTTTCTTGCCTAATCCTACTGCCCCTGAGGTTACAACAATAACTTCTTTTCCCTGTTTAACAAGTTTTGAAATATCTTCAATAAACGCATAAATACGTGATATAGTGACTTCGCCATCTTCATTTCTTAGGATATTTGTTCCGAGTTTTATAACTATTCTCTTTGCGTTTATAAAATCTTTTCTCTGCATTTTTACACCTTTTATTTTAGCTGAGCTGCGTAAATAACCCCTATATTCCCATAGCTTTTAATACATCATTTAGGTCTGATGATGTCTTTTTAACATCTGCGTTTGAATACTTGATAGCATTATCAGGGTCTTTAAGTCCGTTACCAGTCAAGATACAAACGATATCAGAACCTTCTTTTACAAGTCCCTGAGAATGAGCCTGAATAAGACCTGCAACAGACGCGGCACTGGCAGGCTCACAGAGAATACCCTCTGTTGAAGCGAGCATTTTGTATGCCTCTACAATCTTTTCATCTGTTACACAGCCGATTTTTCCGTTACTTTCATCTCTTGCGGCTTCTGCTTGTTTCCAGCTGGCAGGATTTCCGATACGAATAGCGGTTGCAAGAGTTTCGGGGTTAAATATTCTTTCTCCTCTTACGATTGCTGCTGCACCTTCTGCTTCAAATCCCATCATCTTTGGTAAATTATTGATTACGCCGGCTTTGTTATACTCCTTGTACCCTTTCCAGTATGCAGTAATATTACCTGCATTTCCTACCGGTATAAAGTGATAATCAGGAGCTTTTCCGAGTGCATCACAAATCTCAAACGCACCTGTTTTTTGACCTTCAATCCTATAAGGGTTAACAGAGTTAACCAAAGTAATCGGGTGGGTTGCGCTTATTTCTCTAACACATTCTAATGCCTGATCAAAATTGCCCTGAATAGCAATAATATCAGCACCGTACATCATTGCTTGCGAAAGTTTGCCTAATGCAATATATCCGTCAGGAATAAGTACAAAAGTCTTTATACCTGCCTTAGCTCCGTAAGCTGCTGCAGAAGCGGAAGTATTTCCTGTTGAAGCACAAATTATTGCGCCTGCACCTTCTTCTTTTGCTTTAGTAACAGCCATTGTCATACCGCGGTCTTTAAAACTTCCTGTCGGGTTACAACCTTCAAATTTCAGGTAAACATTAGCTTCCAAGCCGATTTTCTTAGCCAGATTATCAGCTTTAATAAGTGGTGTGTTGCCTTCGTTCAAAGTAACAACAGGAGTTGTATCAGTAACAGGCAAGAATTTTCTGTATTTGTTTATAAGACCTTGATAGTACATAATTTTATCCTCTTTTTTCTTAATAATATCATAAATAAACAGTTAAATCTTTTCAGGCAAAATTTCACCTTTGTTACGAAAAGTCGTAACAAAAATGTTTGCAGCAGAATTTTATAATCGGAAACGAAGTTTCTAAAATTCTTCTTCCGGCTCTTTGCCTTCGTTAATATATCCGCCCAGAGTTTTGAGCAGGGTACTTTGCCATTCATTGTTCTTTTCAAGGAAAAAGTCAGCGCCTCTCAGACGGCATTGTTGCTCAATTTCTTTTCTCGGAGATGCTGTAATAACACCTATAACCGTTGTCATATTGCTTGCCTGGGCGAGCTTTTTGAGTTCGGTCAGCAGAATAAACCCTTCACGCTCGGTAGGAATAAACAAATCCATTACGACATATTTGTATTTGCGTTTTTTGAATTTATTAACTGCATCATATATTTCCTGTGAACAGTCAACATCCATTTCAAAACGGGACAGTAAAACTTTTAGCTGATATGTTATTACACCCAAATCATCGACAACAAGAATAGCCGAACCGGCCTCTTCAGCGGCTTCTTCCTCTTCGTTATTGCCAAGAGCATTGCTCTTAATCGGTTTTTTTGAGTTTTCGTTCAGGTTTTTTATGACATCCACAATATCAATAAGCTGTTGTTTCATGTTATGAAGGTTGAGTGTATCCGGAACGCTTTTGTTTGTAATGCTGAAAAATAACTTTAAAAACTCATCATCTAAGTCAATATTAGGCATAAACTCTCCTGCTTTTTGTTTAATTATACCATATTCTTAGGTAAAAAGTAAGTCGTTTGTTTGTATTATTCAAGTTTTGGTTATTTTTATGTATAATGAAGAGTATGAAGAAATTTTTGTTATCTGTTTTATTATTTATATTATTTTCTCCGTCAGGTTATGCAGACGGCGGTTTTTTCAGTTCAGACTTTTTTGACAGCAATAAAAGGGGAGTAAAGTCCCTTCTTAACTCCCAAATCAAATATGCTAACAAAAACAATTTTGATAAATTTATCGCAACTTATGACAAAAATTATAAAAACGGTGACGGTTATGATATAGATATTTATTCAAAATTAGTAAAAGAGCTTTGGGATAATTATGATAACATCAAATACAGTATAAAAATTAAGGATATAACCTTTGAAGAAGACGGAACGGCAAAAGTCTCCCTCATAGAAACATCTTCTGCTGATATTCCGGTGACAAAAAAAATGAGCGGAATACTCAGAAGCGAAGCTGACAGTATTTATTATCTGAAAAAAATTAACGGAAAATGGAAAGTAACATCCGATAAAATAAATGACGAAGTAACATCAATGTTATATGGTGATGCGATTAACCTTGATATTAAACTCTCTGCACCTCACGAAGTTACACCCGGTTATGAATATACTGCGTCTTTGGAATTTGACCCTCCAAAGGACACTTTTGCAATAGCTTCTATTGCGAAGGATAAAGTTGAATATCCGCAAAAACAGGCAAAGGAAGTATTCAGAAAACTTCCGGATGACCATATTCTGGAAAGATTGTTTATAGCAAACTCCGATAACGCAAATGAGTATATCATAGCTTCAATCGGGCTTACGAAAGCGGATATTAAAGATATGAGTATAAAATTAAGTTTAACAGGGTTCGGATACCGGATAATACGTGTTAACGTTGTTGACGAGATTAAGAAAGAAGAGTTAAAAGAAGGTAACGATGTCAAAGAAAAGTAAAATAGCTTACCTTATACTTACTACAATATTTTTTATATTTTTTAACTTTTACTTTTCTGATATTATCTTAAAAAGCGACTTACTTCTCGCAGAAAATCCTGTTTTGGATATTATTTATGTACAAAACAGCGGCGCAGCTTTTAATATACTTGACGGTTACAAAATATTTCTTATAGTATTTGCTTTTGCAGCTTTTTCGGCACTAATTTTTTACACACTTAAACATATACAAAAAATTTCTGTTTTTTGTTTGTTCTTTGTGTCGCTTTTGTTGTCGGGAATTTTCAACAATATGTGCGAAAGAATGCTTTTCGGATATGTAAGAGATTTTATTAAGCTTAATTTTATTGATTTTCCGGTGTTTAATATATCCGATATATTTATCAATATAGGTGTGTTAGGGCTTATTTTTATTATTCTGAAAAATAATTATTTAAAAAAATAAGAGTGTGTTAAAACTTTTCCGAAATAATTGTCCGATACGGGAATAAAAAAACAGAGAATTTGCTGCATAATTCTATTATGTACGATTCATTGTGGTATGACAGTTTAATAAAACCGATTTTTCAGCCTCAGGCATGGGTTTTTTCTTCCGTCTGGGTATTTTTATATACGTTATTGCTGGTATCAGTAATTTTGTACTCGCTGACAATAACTGATAAAAATAAAACGGGCGGTTATGTTTGTTTGATTGTTCACATGGTTTTTAATCTTTTATGGAGTCCTGTTTTCTTTCTGCTCCACAGGATTGATATCGCCCTTTTGATTGTTTTTATAATGCTCTTTTCCGTCATATTAATGATAATTTGCTTTTTTCGTGTTTCCAAACTTTCAGGACTAATTCTTTTTCCGTATATTTTATGGCTGATTTTTGCAGCGTATCTGAATTATCAAATCCTGATACTAAATTAAAGATTTAACAAACCGAGAGAATTATTGTATAATACCTCTATGGTAACAAAGGCAATAACAGCGGCTAATATAGGAATTGACTCCTGTAAAATTGAGGTGGAAGTTGATGTGTCAAATTCTCTGCCTTCCGTTTGTATAGTAGGGCTGCCGGATAGTGCCGTATCTGAAGCAAAAGAAAGAGTGCATTCGGCAATTAAAAATTCAGGATTTTCATTCCCGACAGGTAAAGTTATTGTAAACCTTGCTCCGGCTGATATCAGAAAAGAAGGAACAAACTTTGACCTTGCGATAGCCATCTGTATTCTGAAAGAACAAGGTGTAGAGATTCCTGATGATTTGAATACAGGATTTATCGGAGAGCTTTCGTTAGACGGAACTCTGCGCAGGGTAAACGGCGTTCTTCCGCTTGTAAGCGGTCTGAAAGACAGCGGAGTGACAACGGTGTTTGTGCCGGAGGAAAACTCAAAAGAGGCTGCGCTTATACAGGGGGTAAATGTTTATGGTGCAAAACACCTGGCTGATATTGTCAATCATTTTTCCGAAACACCCTTGCAAAAAACAGTGGTTGATATTAATAAATATCTTGAAGATAACGCAAATACAGACTATACATTTGATTTTAAAGATGTAAAAGGACAGCAGAAGGCTAAAAAAGCTTTAGAGATAGCGGCAGCAGGCGGTCATAATCTTTTAATGTCAGGTTCTCCCGGCTCAGGGAAAACGCTTATGGCAAAATGTCTTGCGTCTATTCTTCCTCCGCTTGAACTTACGGAAGCATTAGAACTTACAAAAATTTACAGCGTGAGCGGTCTTTTACAGAAGGATAATCCGCTTATGACCAAAAGACCGTACAGAGCAGTTCACCATACAGCATCTCAGAACGGAATAATCGGTGGTGGTTCAAATCCAAAACCTGGTGAAATTACTCTTGCGCACAGAGGAGTTCTTTTTCTTGATGAGATGGTTGAGTTCCCAAGACAGGTTCTTGAGGTTCTGCGTCAGCCTCTTGAAGATGGTGAAGTCGTTATATCAAGAGCGAAAAGCTCAATAAAATATCCTGCAAAATTTATGCTTGTTGGTGCAATGAACCCTTGTCCCTGCGGATTTTTGGGTGACAAAGAAAAAGAATGTACCTGCTCTGATTTTCAAATCCAAAGGTACCGTTCAAAACTTTCAGGTCCTCTTTTAGACAGAATTGATTTGGTTATTAATGTTCCGAGGCTTTCTACAGAGGAACTTATTAATGTAAAAACCGAATCAGAGCCTTCCGCAAAAATAAGAGAACGTGTTATAAGAGCCAGAAAGATTCAGGCAAAAAGATACGAAAACGAAGGAGTCTTAACCAACTCAGAACTTAGCACAAAACAAATTAAAAAATATTGCAAAACAGATGAAAAGACAACTGAGTTTCTAAAACTTGCAGCTCAAAAGTACCGGCTTTCAGGCAGAAAATTTGACAGAATATTAAAATTATCAAGAACAATTGCGGATTTAAACGAAAGCGAAAATATAATGCTGGAACATGTTACCCTTGCTCTTCAATATAAGGCAGATATTTAATTGTAAATTTTGTTAACATTTGATAAGTAATGTGTTCACAAATGGTGATTGAAAGTGTATCATAGGATTATGGTTAACCTAGAGGAGTTATATTGTGAAATTCCGCCTACGAAATTGCGGAATATAGATGAAAAATTCTGCCCTTCAGCAACAACACCTTTTTGGCTGTGGGTTGCGGACAGATATTTCTACGGAATGCTGGAAAAACGATTCCACGGGTTTTATTACAAGGGTAAGGAAAAGTTTTATACACAAAAAGACCCTGATACACCAATAATCATGTTTGCTCCGCATCATAACTGGTGGGATGGTATTGTCGGTTATAATATTTGTAACCGTATTTATAAAAAAGAAATCCGTCTTATGATAGAAGAACTTAATCGTTTTCCTCTGATAAGACGCGGCGGTGCGTTCAGCGTTAACAAGAAGTCTCCGCAAGCATCTCTGCCGGCTTTGAGATATGCGGTTGAAACTATGGGTGACCCAAACAATATTTTGTATATTTTCCCGGAAGGTATAATCAAACCGCCAAATCACAGACCGTTTGAACTGCAAACCGGCATGACATATATTGCTGAGAAAGCTGCAAAAAAATACGGCAAAGTTGCGCTTATGCCGGTTGCGGTAAACTATTATTTTCTCCGTGATAACAGACCCGAAGTTTTGGTTGAATTTGGTGATATCATACATTTGGATAACAGCACAAAAATTGACAGAAGAGAATACACTCATACATTGGGAAAAGTTTTGGAAAAACTTTGTGATAAACAGGTTGATGAGGTTCATAACGGAAGATTAAAAGACTATAAGGTTTTATTCCAGAGCAAACTCAGATGGTACAGAAGAATAGAACAGAGACTCAAAAAAATTGAGCCTAAAAATTCCGGGGTATAAGCTAAGTAATAAAAGCACCCTGCTCTTTGCTTAAAATCATTTCTATCTCATCATCATCACTTGTTGAACCGAAAACAACCCCAAACAAAGGATTAGCTTTGAAGTTAACACGTCTCACTTCAAATACGTTTGAGAAATTATCAAGATAACCGTTAAAATTGAAATCACGAACAGAGCTCTTTGGAAATCCTTTAGGGATATCAACCAACGAAGCGTAGTAAGTTAAAGGTTTCGCATTCTGGAGTATTGTACTCCAGTCAGGATGTTTCTGGGATTCAAAATATTCATAGATATTAAATCCCCATGCGTATTTTGCAATATCGGAAACACACCAGTTAGCAAAACGCAGAGGATTTACTTCCAGCGGAACAATTTTTCCTGCCTCATTAATTCTTAGTTCCAAATTAAGCGGAAAGTTTTTGATTTTGAGTTTTTTCCCAATTTCTTCCAGTAATGATGTAAATTCCTGCAAATGTTCCATTATTATTGTTGCATTAGTTACATACAGTTTTTCATTTATCTTGTCATCTTCCCTGTATAAACGTTTGAATATGTTGAAAATCATTGGCTCACCGTTTCGGTCATAATATGCATCAACCGAAAAATCAGTACCTTTGATTACTTCTTCTATTAAAATGATTGTAGAGTTAACAACGTTTTCATTGTATTTTGATTTGTTTGTTGCAATTTCTTTGTGAAGTCTTTTTACATTAGGCTCCCATTCTGCAACTTCGTTTATCATACGAACGCCGAAATTCAGGTAACCAACCGACGGCTTTAATGCCAGAGGGTATGTGTATTCTTCTTTTTCAACGTAGTTTATGTCCAGATATTCAAGTGATGTGTAGTAAAAATCAGGATACATCTCTTTAAAAGTATCACGGAATAAAACTTTGTCCTTGAAAGTTTTTATATACTGAGTAAGGTTTGACTTTGGTAAATTTTCCACAACCCAGCTTATGGCATTTTCAGAGTTTGATAAAATAAGCGGAAATTCCTGTTTTAAATAATATTCGGTTGCTTTTTCGGATGACCAGAGGTTTAAAACATCTTCCTCCAAACCGCAGTATTCAATTGTTTCATTATCAAGGACTGCCCAGTCGTGATTAATGATACTGCTTATCATATATTCTGAAACATACGGTTTTTCTATGATGTACATTATTACCTCTTGTCAAGTAATATTATAATACAAACAGTAAAATATTTGTTGTATAATTCCTTTATGTACGAAGAACTTGAAAAGGTTTATCAGAACTGCCTTAACTGTCAAAAATGCGTATTGGGACAAACCAGAAATAATATTGTTTTTTCTGACGGAGTACCTAATCCGAAACTTATGCTTATCGGAGAAGCTCCCGGCTTTTATGAAGATAAAGAGGGAAAACCGTTTGTCGGAAAGGCAGGGCAGCTTCTGGACAAAATCTTTGAATCGGTGGGTCTTACAAGAAAACGGGATGTATATATTTGTAACACCGTAAAATGCAGACCGCCGGAAAACAGGAATCCTGAACCTGTTGAGAAAGAAGCTTGTTGGGAGTATTTAAAGGCTCAGCTTGATATTATTCAGCCAAAAATAATATTGTTGTGCGGTAATGTTGCGGTACAGTCGATATTAGGAAATATAGGCGGAATTACAAAAATACGTGGTAAATGGTTTGAAGGTAGTGAAATTGTCCACGGTGCAAAACTTATGCCGATTTTTCATCCTTCCTACCTTCTTAGAAACGACTCACGGGAAAAAGGCAGTCCAAAATGGTTAATGTGGCAGGACATTCAGGAAATTAAACGGGAATATGATAAATTATAAAAAGCAGTTACAGAACATTGTAACTGCTTTTTTATACAAAATTTTTGATTTGTTTTAATCGGGATTAACTATTTTTGCCCAGTCTGCACGAGGGTCAGGACCTTCCGGTCTTTTTGCAGCTGCGATTTCTGCTGCAGACGGATTAGAAGGTATATGAGTCATTGCATTAACCATATTTTCCTGATTTTCTTTGGCATCTTTTTCCGCCAAATCACTATAATATCTTATCTGGCTTTCTACCTGTTCATATAAATTTGATATTTTGTATGTTCCGTCATTTTCTATTGATGAGGCAACTGTTTTTAGCATTTCTTCGTATTTTGCTTGAAAGCATTTTAAGTTGGAGGCAATTTTACGATTTGAATTATATGCATCATCGATGCATTTATTGTATTCTGTTAGTATTCGTTCACCCTCTTTTTTATTGTCTGACAGTGCCATAAATTTTCTGTCTGGAATACGCAGGGTACTTTCGGTAACTTTTGTTTGTGGTTTATCTTGTTGAGCATCAGTTTTCTTCGGTTCATATGAGGCAATGTTTTCTTCTGTTTTTGTATGTGTTTCCAGTTTTTTAATGACATTATTAAGTCTGGTACGATAATCTTCATAGGTTTTGCTTACTATATAGGAAATAGACTTGGAAAGTGTTTTTACTTGACCTAACCATGCTTGAAGCGTGTTTTTTTCGGTATTATCTATAACTCCGTCTTGTAAAGCATTGTCTAAATCTCTTTGTACACTATTTTCTATGCCAGCCAAAGTATTTCCGATTTTTTGTGAATTATATACATCTGCCGGCTTAAGATTAATATCATCAGGTGTTTTGTATTCCGGCACATTAGAACTACTGTTAACATTTTGTATGCCCATTTATACTCTCCTTATGGTTACTTACTTACATGTATTTAAAGTATTCCAAAATTTTGGTATTTCATAACATAAAAAATCTTTTACAAAACTTTGCATTTAATAAGCAGGTCATCTCCGATAAGTTTAGTGTCATATATTTCTAAATTTTTTGCAGCTGATATTTTTTTATATTTACCCCCGTTAAAACAACTTTTTCCTTCGTTGTCGTTCAGAATTTTTGGCGCAATAAACTGGTACACTTCATCTATAAGCCCTTCTTTCAGCATTGAGCCTGCAAGAGTTCCGCCGCATTCGACAAAAACTGTGTGAATTCCTTTTTTATACAACTCTGATAAAACTGCTTTGACGTCAAGTTTTCCGTCTTTCAGAGGTGTATTATCTTTTGTTGCAACATAAATCTCTCCATGTTTAAATATTTGTGCATTTTTAGGGATACGGCAATCTTTATCTAATATACATTTACTCTGATGTTCCATTTTTGGATTATCAGCAAGAACGGTATTTGAGCTTGTCATTATACAGTCAAACTCGTTTCTCATTTTATAAACTTCTTTTCTGGCTTTGTCAGAGGTTATCCACTTTGAATCTCCGGTTTCTGTGGCGATTTTGCCGTCCATTGTTGTTGCGGTTTTCAGTACAACGTACGGAAGTTTTTCTTTCATGTTTTTTATAAAAACTCTGTTTAAAAATTCGGCTTCCTCTTTTAAAATTCCTGTTGAAATTTCTATTCCTGCCTGTTTTAGCTTTGTAATTCCATCTACAACAGGATTAATATCTTTCATTCCTATTACAACTTTTTTAAGTTTTCTTTCTATTATCAAATCAACGCAGGGAGGAGTTTTCCCGAAATGAGAACAGGGTTCAAGGTTTACGTATAAAGTTCCGCCTTCTGCCTCGTTATTTTTAAGTTTTAAAAGTGCATCACGTTCTGCGTGGTTATCTCCGTATTTGTGATGATATCCTTTTGACACAACCTTACCGAATTTATCCAGAACAACACAACCGACAAGAGGATTAGGTGCAACTTTACCCCTGCCTTTTAAGGCAAGTCTGAAACACTCTTTCATGTATTTTTCATCATCGGACAGTTTCATTTTACAAACCTAAATAAAAATCCTTCATCAGCTTTGCATCGTCTTCAATATTAGGGCTTTCACATACGATTGCACCTTTTACGTTAAAATCCTTGAAAGCTCTTAAAAGGTCTTTGTAATTCATATCTGATTCTTCAAGGTTGAGATGTTTCTTTTCGCCTTTATCACCGTATTCTATTCCTGCAATATGTGCGTGGAAATTATCAAGAGCAACCTGCCCCAGTTCATTACCTATGGTTTCAAAGATTTGGCAAAAATCCTTATATTCATTTACCCCGCCATTGTAACGAGCGTGAAGATGAGAAAAATCAACGCAAGGTAAAACTGTTTCAAATTCTTTTGAAAGCCTTATAATTTCTTCCAGGTCGCCCCACTGAGTTGCTTTACCTGTTGTTTCCGGTCTTATCCAGATTTTGTTATTAACTTTTTTGAGTTCTGTTGTAATTATCTCAATTTTATCTCTTATTTGCTTGTAGACCGTTTCTTTGTCCATCCCCAGATAAAATCCGGCATGGAAGGTTATGCTGAATCCGCCGAGCTCGAATGCTGTTTGTGCTGTTTCAATAATACGCTGAATGCTGGCTTCAACTTTATCCTCTTCTCTTGCATTAAGGTTTACATAAAAAGGAGCGTGAGCAGTAATAACTTTATTTGAAGAACCTACGGCTTCTCTGCTTTTGTCACTTATTCTTACGCCTCTTACAAACTCCAGCTCTAATCCGTCAAGTCCCATAGAATCAAGAACTTTAAACCCTTCTTCGTACCCTTTGTTGCCTGCTTTAAGCGGAACACCCGCTGTTATAAAATTTAACTTATCCACAATTACCCCTTTTTCTTTTCTGTTTGATATCCCGGCAATTAATATTGTATAATTTACTCCTTGTCCCCTATTTGAATTCTTCGCCTATTTTCGGGTTGACAATTCTGATAAAATCTTTGCTGTCACCCATAAAGAAACTACCAAACTGCATAACAGTCGGAACAAGCAGCCCTTTTGAAGTTGCTATGAAAAATTTATCGTCTTCTATTTTTGCAATAGTTCCTGCAGGATGCGGAAGACTGAAAGCATCAGATGCAACTTCAGCTTTCATTATTTTCATCATATTCCCCCTGAAAGTTGTGCCGGCAAGAATAAACGGGTTGAGCGCTCTGATAAATCTTTCAAGTTCTTCCGCCGGTCTTTCATAGTTTATATAAATCTCTCTGTTGCTTAATCCGTCAGCCCTTACAAACTCTCCCTTTGGCTGAGGAATTCTCGGAAGCGGCTGTGTTTCATACAGCTGTAAAACCTGAAGCAGGAGCTCAATACCGATATAGTTTAGCTCGTTAAAAATAGTTCCCATTGTTGCCTTAGATGGAATATGGTACGGCTTTTGTGCAATAATATCTCCCGTGTCAAAGTTTTCATCCATAAAATGTAATGTTACCCCGGTTTCGGTTTCGCCGTTTATAATAACTCTTGAATAAGGATTTCCTCCCCTGTATTTCGGAAGCATAGACGGGTGAACGTTAATAAATCCGTCACGAGTTGATTCCAGAAGGACTTTCGGTATTTTATAGTTGTAAGAACAAACTACTGCAGCATCAACGTCAAGCTCTTTAACGGTCTGAATTAACTGTGGCTCATCAAGTTCATCAAAGTCAATGTAATTAAGTCCTCTTGACTGAATAAACCTTTTGAAATCGTTGTACATGTTGTGGTCTTTTTTAGGTCCTAAAACACCCACGATATTAATTCCCGACATCAAAAGACCGTCAATTCCTATATAAGCCATATCAGGAATACCGACAAATAATATTCTTTTTTTGAATGAGGTTTTATTAAACATTAAACTTTAACCTTAATAATATCTTTAAGTATTTTTGAACACTCGTCAACCATGTTCGCACAATGAGCTTTTCTTTCCGGTGATGCCATATCCATACCTGCTGTTAAAACTCTGCAGCAGGTAGCTTTGTGATTTTTCTTAAATTCTTCAATAAACTCTCTTGCTTTGGCTCTTGCCAGATAATCGTTTCCTTCAGAGTTATTTTTACCGAACAGGTAGCCTATAATACACTGGGAAGCTCCTATTGCTCCGCAAAGGCAGCCGGAACCCATTCCGCCTGAGAAAGATGATGCGACCGGCAACAGTTCTTTTGGAACTATACCTTCATCAATAGCATTTTGCATAACGCTTTCTGCGCAGGAATAACCTTGTTCCGTAAAATATTCAACAGCCTTCATCCATCAATACCTTTTATATATTTATCCAAATACATTTACCTAAATATATTTACCCCCCTATTTTATCATTAAATGCGATTTTATGGAAGGAAATAGAAACTCACTTTAACATATTTACCCTAAAATCCTCCGTTTAGATGATACGAAATTGTTAAATATATACGATAATTAAAGAAAATAATTGGGGAGATTGGGGCTTTATGTTCAACAACATTAACGACAACAATTTATTACAATTTGATACCGCAAGCAATGTCATTAACATTGCCAATGTCCGCTCCTCACTCCAAAAAAGCGGATATAATAAAAATCCTTATGTAGACCAGTCAGAGATATCTGCAAATGCTATGCAGTTATTTCAAAAAGATTTAGACATTCGGAAATTTACCAAAATAGCGTCTCAGAACCCTGAGGATATATCATATCTTGAGCAGATGAAGGATTTATTTTCACAGGGAGTCGTTGACCCGTTTGAAGAAGATGTGTTGTCTGAACTTGTAACAAATTCTAAATTGTGGGATGACCTAAATTCGTAAATATGATATCATATATTTATGATATCGTCGGATTACTATATAGAAGATAACTCTGATATGGAGAATAAAAAACTTGAAGCTGCCCGTAATCACTACATGAATGGTGATTATGCGTCTGCTCTTAATCTGTATTTAAGTCTTGTAAACGCCAACATATCATATAAACTTTATCACAGAATAGCAAAATGCTATTATAAGATGGGTGATTTTAAGCAGGCAGAAGACAATTTTCTCAAATCAGTTAATCTGGAAAAGGGTGAAAATCCTTCATATATATATCTGGGAAATCTTGCTTATAAAAAAGAAGATATAAGAAATGCAATATATTACTGGGCTTGTGCATTTGCTTACAAACCTGATGATGACCTTGTGTGTCTTAATCTTGCAACATCTTATTTTTCCTGCGGAATGAAATTCCAGTCTGTTTTTTATTATGAAAAATACTTGAAATATGCACAGGACAGAGGCAGCTCCTATACTGCGGTAAAGCAGAGTTTGGATGAATATTCAAAAATCGGAAATGATTTTTTGCAAAAAGCAAAAGCTTCAATATTGAGAAAAGATTACAAAACCGCAATAGAGTTTTTAACTTTTGCGTATAAAAATCTGCCTACAAATTATGATATAAATATGCTGCTCGGTACGGCGTATCTGGCAGAAAACGATAATATGCATGCGATGATTTATCTGAAACAGGCTTACTGCATAAACAAAAAATCCACAGAAGTTTTGCAAATGCTTACTTCGGTCTTTATTAATCTCGGAGATTATACAGCTGCGTATTGTTCGCTGAGACGGTTATTGCCGCTCGTAATAAACAATCAGGAAGAGTATCTGAAAACAATGCAGGTTATAAAAGAACTTAACTCTACGTTTGACGAACAAAGTTATCGCGGACACAAAGAGTGGGGAGATAATTATTTCAGAGAAAATAATTATCATTTTGCGTTGTTTGAATATGAGAACTGCACGCTCCTGAATGAAAGCATGAACTCAGAGCTTGCGGATAAAATTCAGCAATTAACCTTGTTTATAAACCCTGAGACAAATATTATAAAAACATATATGGCAAAAGCCGATTCATTATACAAAAAAGGCGATATCAAAAATGCTAATAAGTATTTTTCAAAAGTAATACTTTATTCTGACCCAGAAACTAATGAATACAAACTTGCAAAGGCAAGAGTGGCAAATGCTGGATAAATTGTATAAAACATTAAGAAAATGGTATTACTTATATATTTTGCACAGAAAATATTACAGAACGGGTTCCTGTAATGCCTGCGGCCGCTGTTGTCAGAAGATTTATGTAAAACATACTTCTGTTGTACAGACGGAAGCTGAATTTGAAAGGCTGAAAAAACAGCATGTTTTTTATACGTACTTGAAAGTAATAGGAAAAGATGAGACGGGGCTTGTTTTTGAATGCACAAACCTGGATAAAGAAACAAATAAATGCAAAATACATAAAAATCGTCCGGGAATATGCAGAAGATATCCACAGGAAGAACTCTTCGCCATGGGCGGTACTCTTGCCGAACATTGCGGTTACAAGCTGGTACCCGTAGAAAGTTTTGAAGAAGTTTTTTGTAAAGTTCAGAAACGTATCAAAAAGGATTTATGAAGAAGGCTCATCGAGTTGTTCACCTTTATTGATAACACCGCGTTCTTCTTCTGCTGTCATCCACAACTCTCTTAATTTATCTTTTATCCCGATTCTTCCGAACCATTTATATACAAAACGTTCTTCATAACCAAGACCGCCGTTAAGTTTCATGCAGTCATTAATGGTAAATACGGCTTCCGATATTGATATCCGCACGAAAAAATGCGGTTGTTGATATTTTGTGATATCAATCCAGATTTTCAAGTTATTGTATTTTGCAATGTTTGCAGTTCTTATGTTGTGAGCATCCGATTGCTCGGATATCATAAAACTTTTTAAATTGTCTTCCAAATCTTTAAAGGTAGCCATTATTTATCCTTAATTATTTAAACTGTGAATAGGTGCGGGTATTCTTCCGCCTCGCATTACAAAATCGTGTGATGAAAGTTCGTTAACTTTCATTATCGGAGCTTCACCAAGAAGTCCTCCATATATTATTTTATCACCAATTTTCTTTTTTGGTGCAGGAATTATTCTGACGGCGGTAGTCTTTTTATTTATCATACCGATAGCCATTTCGTCAGCTATCATTCCTGCAATTGTAGAGCTCGGAGTATCACCGGGTATTGCAATCATATCCAGCCCTACCGAACAAACGCACGTCATTGCTTCAAGCTTATCGAAGGTCAGATATCCTTTTGAGGCTGCTTCTATCATGCCAGCATCTTCAGATACGGGAATAAACGCCCCTGACAAGCCGCCTACATATGAGCTTGCCATAATACCGCCTTTTTTAACGGCATCATTAAGCATTGCAAGTGCAGCTGTTGTTCCGTGTGCTCCTGCATGTTCAAGTCCCATAGCCTGGAATATCTGAGCAACGCTGTCACCGACAGCCGGTGTCGGAGCGAGTGACAAATCCACTACCCCAAACGGAACGTCTAACATTTTTGCAAGCCGTCTGCCTATCAGCTCACCGGTGCCTGTTATTTTATAAGCTGTCTGTTTAATTTTGCTTGACAGAACGCCCAAGTCTGCATTTTTATCCAAGTCCAGAATAGCAGCTCTGACTACACCCGGTCCGGAAACCCCTACGTTAAGGGCGCATTCAGGTTCTCCGTATCCCGAGTATGCACCTGCCATAAAGGGATTATCTCCGACAGAGTTACAGAAAATAACCAGTTTTGCCGCACCAATGCCGTCTTTGTCCGCTGTAAGTTCAGCTGATTTTTTTATTGTGTCAGCCATCTTTATAACGGCATCCATGTTTATTCCTGCTTTTGATGTTCCCACGTTGACGGAAGAACAAAGTCTGTCGGTTGTTGCCAATGCTTCGGGTATCGATTCAATAAGTGCAACATCTCCTGACGTAAAACCTTTTTCAACAAGTGCGGAAAAACCTCCGATAAAATCAATGCCGAGATTTTTTGCACTCTCATCAAGAGTTTTGGCTATTTTTACGTAATCTTTTTCTTTGCATGCTTCCCCGACAAGAGAAATGGGAGTTACGGCAATTCTTTTGTTTACAATAGGAATGGAATAATCATTTTCTATTTCGTTTGCATACCTGACCAAATTAGAAGCATATTTATCAAGCTTAAACCTGATTTTATCGCAAACCACATTAACGTCTTCCGATAAACAATCTCTCAGGCTGACTGATAGCGTCACGGTTCTAACATCAAAATTGTGAAGCTTTATCATGTTAATAGTTTCAAGAATTAGGTTTTCATCAAAAATAGTCATTAATTTTAGTATATCACATGTGAGTAATATAATAAAGAATAGCCCCTGCTCTTGCAGGGGCTTGTTAAGTTGATTGGGGTAAACCGGTTAGAGAAATTGGGGTTTTTGTGTCCCGCACCTGCGGGTGAGATACTCCTCAAAGTGTTTATTCAATGTTTGCTGATTTGTTTTTAACCACCATACTGTGATCTGTAAAAACCGCTTGTTGCGATTTTGTTTTGTATAATGTTGTTACCTGCGCTTGATGCAAGGTACATGCTGCTTAGTTTATCAAGTCTTCTTGTAAGTTTTGTGTCAGGATAAGTTTTGGAAGCTATTTTTAATCTTGTCCATGTTGCTGCTTCTTTCTGTGTTGCAATAGCTTCTTCTTCTAAATCTGCAATTCTTTTTACGTGCATGCTTTCGTGTGCAACAAGACACGCAATTTGTTCTACGGGAGCATTTTTGTATATAGAGTTAATCATGATAACTCTTGTTCCGTATCTGTTATACGTACTTATAGCGTATGCTTTACTGCTGTTATAGGTATATGCGGATAAATCATCGAAAGAAACTCTGACTGCATTTTTTTGTAAATTTCTTAAAACATCCGTTTCACCTGCTTGTTCTAAAAGATTAATGGCTGATATGATTTTTGCATCACTTGAAAAATCGGATGCTCTGTAGGCGAATGCCGCCTGGCTGAATGCCAAAAACACAAATGCCGAAAACAGTACTACTAACTTTTTCATACGTAACTCCTAATCAACTTAATTTTTGCTAATCAACTCTGATACCTGTGCTTTCGGTACGTTTGAAAAAATCTTGATATGACAGAATAGATTTTGTTACAAAAGTTAATAAAAAGTTTTTTGAATGAACTGTAATGCTTTGTTTGCAGGGGTTTTGTCCGGTAATATTTTTTTAACGATTTATTAAGAAAAGATATTTAGTATTGTTAGATTTTACATTTGTTTACATTTGAAAAATGCATAAAAAAAGAGATAACCAAATTTGGTTATCTCTTTTTTATTTATGTTTGGTTTTTATTAGTCTGGCACTGCGTAAGCTCTGACTACTGTTACCGATCCGTCAACGTTCTTTCTGCAAGGAACATCTTCTTCGTCATCTAAGTCTGCTGCGTATGCTATCGGAGTTGTTATCATCGCTTTTGGGAGTCGGTTGAGATGGCGGTGGAACAGGACTGCCGGGTCCGACTAAGTAAGTTGTATTTGTTCCGTCTGTTTGTTTGAAATCAGGTGAGTTATAACCTGTATTCGGTTTATTTGTTAACTCATAAGTAATTTCGTCAGTCGGTTTTATTGTTTTTACTACGCCGTCTTTGATATTAGTGTAGTTAGTTGTAAAATCTCTGCTTGGGAAATCTAATTGTAATGTTCCTGTTCTTCCGCCGACATTAATTTCTTTTGCGTGAACATCAGGACCTGTTATGGTGATTTTTTTATCAGGAGCAACAAGGTTAATTACACCTGCATTTGCACCGCTTACAAGTAAATTGTTATTAGATTTGATATAAACCTGAACATCTTTTCCTGCTGTTGATTGTTTTGGTGTTTCAATCTTAGATATTGTTCCGCCGTTTATAGTCATGTATTCGTGGCTTGCAGTATCATCAGGAATAAATTGATATTCTTCCATAACGTGAATGATTTTGTCATCTACCTTAGATAAATCGTTTGATTTTAAACCGCCAATGTATCCGTCTGATTTAAATTTGTATGTTTCTGCGGTAATTGTTGTTTTGTCATCTGTTAAAATGTTACCGCCGTATGTTCTTGTGTCTTCAACGCGAGATTTTGCCGTATAGTCAATATTCTTAGCTGTTGTATCAATGGTTGTCATAATGTGACCGCCATCTGTTACAGTTGCTTTGATGTCGCCGCCGACTGTTAATTTACCGGGAAGTAAATCACCTTCCCATCTGTTTGCTGACCCTGTAACATATGGATCATTTGTAACCTGATAGTTACCGATGTGAATGTTCTGAGAAGATTCTATGTTAAGGTCTCCGTTGATATTGTTGTTACCGCTAATGTGAACATAGTGGTTATATTTTTTATGGTTAATCGGCTGCCAGCCTGTTGTGGTTAAGTCAGCATCTCCGCCGACATTTGCATTTCTGAGTTCAACTGCACCGCCGTCATTTGTCATTGCAATATTGCCGCCGACTTCTACATCTCTTGCAATTAACTGTTGACCGTGTGCTGTTAAATCAGCATTGCCGGTAATAACTGTCTTTTTCTGAAGAGCGCCGGCATCATCATATATGCCGTCAACAAATCCGATTCCGCCTGCTTCGGCTTTTAAATCACCATCAATAGTTGTTCCTGCAATGGAATATGCACCTACGTTGTTTACAATTTCAACGTTGCCGTCAATATTCATAGCTTTTAAGAAAGTAACACCTTTCTTGTCTTCAAGTCCGAGGTTCATTGCTGTATAATCAGCACCGTTAACGGTAGTTAATTTTAAACCGCCGCCGGTAGTAATGTTGGAATCGCGAGCTACGATTTTCGGAGCAACGATGTTAAAAGTTCCGCCTACTGAAACGTCAGAATTTTCTAAAACCTGAACAGTTATCAAATCCTTTGTAACAGGGTCTACAAGAGTAGTCCAGGTGCCGTCATTAATTTTGATGTTGTTTACGTCAGCACCCATCATATTTTTTGTTGTAATCATTGCATCGCCTGCTGTTGTGAATTTTGCGCCGTCAAATAAAACGCCGTTCGGGTTTGAAATGATTAACTGGCTTATACCGTCATTTGTTTTAATCTGACCGTATATTTTTGACATGTTATTGTTAACTGTATTCAGAATGGTAGCGTTTGTTGTTCCGCTTGTCGCGTTAAAGTTCAACGTTTCATTGCTGTTAATATTCAGCGTATTCCAGTTAACGTGAGAGTTTCCTTTAAATTCTAATGTTGCACTGTCTGTGCCCTTTGTAAGACCGGCAAAGTTACTGTCGGTAGAGTTGATAACTGCTCCGCCAATTCCGTTACCTAATCCCGTATCCATAGGTACTGCGAGAGAAACCTGCATTGTTGCAAACAAAGTACACATTGTAATTGCTGTTAGTTGCTTGAGATTTTTCATACACTATTCCTTTTTTTTTCGACTATTAGTCAACATAAATATTCTACTATTAAAAAAAAACAAAAAATAAAATATTTGCTTTTTATTAGCAAATATCCGTAAAATTGTTACAAAAGTTAATGAAAAATCTTATGATTTTTTTGTAAATGTTGTTGTTTTTAATTAACGATACTCTTATATATGAGATTAGATGCTTTTACGATAAATTCTTTACCTTGAGGTGCGTTATACGGACGGTTTGCAAGGATTACTATAATGTATTTTTTCCCGTTCGGAGCAAAGACTATTCCTGCATCTCCGAGCATGCGTCCTATATCTCCTGTTTTATGGACTAATAATGCACCTTCGCCAAGTCCTGCCGCAATAAGTTTGTTGTTTTTTACATGACTCATGTAATCAATGATGTATTCTCTGGAATTGATATTCAGGAAGCCGGGATTATCAAGGTTATATAAAATTTTTGCCAGGTCGTTAGCAGTGGTTTTGTTGTTTCCTGACATGTCAGGGAGCCATGTTCTAACATAAGTTTTTGAAATTCCCCAGTCTCTCAGACCGATGTTTATATAATCCATGCCGCCCAGTTTTGACATAATCATATTAGTTGCGGAATTATCGGAATCCTGAATCATGGTTTTTGCAAGTGCATCCAGAGAATATTTGCTGCCTGCTCTCATGTATTGAAGTCCGCCTGAACCCTCTGCTCTGTAATATTCAGTAAGTATCATTTCGTCATAAATAGTTGCCTGACCTGCTTCTATCGCTTTAAACATTTGTACAAGTACAGGAAGTTTTATTATGCTTGCAGCGGAGAATTGTTCGTCTGCATTAATATCAAGGTACTTTCCGTTTTCATATTCCCAAACATAAACAGCGGGATGAATGGTCGGGTAATTTTTCATAAGACCGAGTATTTGATTTTTCAGGTCAATCATCTCGGAAGTATGATACATGGTTGTTACTTCGCTGTGAGTTTTCTGAACGGTCGGAGTTAAAAGCATGCGGTTTAAAAATAAATCGTTGCTCAGATAATTTGAAATCGGGTTTGTCATTGCATATAAGTCAGCCGCGCCGATATTTTTTCTTGCATCTTTGAATGCCAAGCCCTGAGACATTTTTGAGCTGATTTTAATTTTGTTCGGCATAACTACATTTTTGATTAAATTTCTGAAGCTGGTCGGAAAAATAAAATATGCATACGCGGAGAAAACCGATATAATCAGAAATAATCTGAAAAGGTATAAAAGCGGATTTATGTTGTGTTTTTTAGCTTGTTTAATCTGTTTTTGCAAATGCTGTTGAGAATGTCTTACCTGTTGTTTTTTAGGTACAACATGCAGGTTTCCGTAATCTCTTCTTTGCGGTTGCTGATTATAAGCGTACAAAGTTATCCTCCGCTATCTGTTATTGAACAGAATAAATAGTAAATCTCTCCCATAAACAGAATATCATTTTTTATGCTTTTGGCAAATCCTCCGTATGCAGTATTAACATCCCATTCTCTCTTCTCGCGGCGGACAATCTATGATATAATTTTTACCGTATGAAACGTTTCTTCAAAAAATTGTTTTCCCTTGTAATCCTTGCTGCCGTTCTTTACGGAGCTTGGTTCTTTTTTCGTGACGGCATCATAACACAGGTAAAAAAGGCTGAGGGTGTATATTTTATTTACAAAGGCGACCAGGCATATTCTCAGGATGATATGGCTAAAACGCTGGATTATTACAAGAAAGGTCTTGCACTTTATCCGGGGCACTATGAAGCCTGGTTTAACCTCGGAAATATATACGCGGTGTATGAGGATTATTTTTCGGCGGTTGATGCATACAAGCACGCAATTGAGCATAACCCGAAGTTCGTAATGGCAAGAATGAACCTGGGCATTGTGTACTCAGAGGACCTTGGCTGGTTTGATGAAGCAATTGAACAATTTGACCAAATCCCGAGAATCGGACTTTTTAGTTTGTGGATACCGTTCGTATATTCAAATGTAAAAAGTGTAAGAGCAAATAAAGGAATTGCTTATTTTAACAAAGGTGTTGCATATAAGCAGAAGGCAATGTTTCTTCCGCTCGACAGAAAATATTTAATGCATGAATATCTTGGTGAAGCGATTGAGGCATATACAAAAGCCCTGAAATATCTGAAAAAGAGTTATGACGTTTATTATAACCGTGCAGTGGCGTATCATCTCAGAGGGGATTACAAACCGGCAGGACTTGATTATTGCAAGGCAATAGAACTCCAGCCGACAAAGTTTGAAGCACATTATAACCTTGCGGTTTTACTCAGAGGAATGAGCAAATACAGGGAATCAATAAGCGAACTTGAAAAAGCAGCATTACTGATAACAGAATCCCCTCAGAGTTCAGATGTACAAACAGCATACATTTTTAACCTTCTTAATGAAGTTTCAAGAAAATTTATCAACAGTGACGAATACGGTGTTGCAAAACTTACCGACAAACCTACCGGAAGTATAAGTTACACTTATGTAAACGGAAGGATTGTTGCTGATGATGATTTTGACAAAGCTATGGCTAAAAACTTCAAAACCTGTGTAGGTTTTGATATATTTAATAAAAAAGACGAAGATAACAGTTTATATGAAGGTGGTTGGTTTTAATGTTCAGGGATAAATTACATTTTTTATCAAAAGTTGCAGATGTTCTGATAAAAGAGGTTAATACATCTGAGCTTGCGGATGAACTTAAAGCCGTTCTTTCAGAATTTGAAGGGTTTAAGGAACTGAGGCTGTATGTTTATGACAGTGTTACAAATACAATGAGAGACTGTCTGAACTCATGGAGCATAGTTGAAGATGACTCGGATGTTTATAAATCCTTCGGAACAATAAAAGGTTATGATTTTGTAATAAACTCAAAAGCGTATAAGCTGCCGGCAGTAATGAGTGAAATTACCCTGAAAATAACATCTCTTTGCATGCCCATAGTTAAAGAATCAAAAGACTTTGGAATAATGGAGCTTGCGTTTGAGGAAAATACACCGGTTAACATGGAATTTTTGTTCCTGATGAAAATTTTTGCATCACAGGTTTCATTAAAACTTCAGAACATAGTTTTAACGGAACAGTCAAAGATTAACGTAGAGTTCCATGACTCTATGAAAAACATTGCAAAGATTATTGAAACGCAGTATGAACTGAATTACATTGTTCCAATAATCGGCGAAATGCTTGACAGATTTATTACTGATCACTTAATTTATGTATTCTTGAAATGGGAAAATGAGTTTAAACTGGTTTGGCCTAAGGCATGTAATGATGAGAGAATTTTTGATGTTTTAAATCGTTTAACCCCTGAAACTGAATACATTCTGACTAACAATGATAAAATCGGTGCGTTTCCGCTGATATCAGAAGAAGGCGAAGTTATCGGGTGTATAGTTGCAAGAAGCACGCTGGAAGCATTGTCAAAACGGGATATCAGCTATTTGGAACAATTAACCCGTCAGTCTGCAATTACTATTAACAGGGCAAACTCGTATTCTAAAATCTTACAGTATGCAACTATTGATGCGCTTACAAATCTTAACAACCGCAGACAGTTTGAGCTTCGTTTGTGGCAGGAAATAGCAACAACAAAACGTCAGAATAATCCGCTTTGTGCAATGATGATTGATATAGACTTCTTTAAAAAGGTTAATGATACATACGGACACGCAAGCGGTGACGCAGTTCTTAAAGGCGTGGCTTCTATTATTAAATCAACCCTGCGTGAGTCTGATATTCCGTCAAGATATGGCGGTGAAGAGTTTGCTGTTCTTCTTCCTTATACTCATATAGATGAGGCAAAAATTGTAGGCGAACGTTTGCGAAAGGCTGTTGAGTCAACTCCGATAAAATTAAACGATGAAGTCTCAGATGTTAAAACTATAAGTGTAACAATCAGTATGGGGCTTGCTGAGTTTAATAAAAAAGAAACCGGTGAAGAACTTTTTGAAAGAGCGGATAAAGCTTTATATCAGGCGAAAGAAAACGGTAGAAACAGAGTTTGTGTTAGTTAAGGATTTTATATGATTACATTTTTATGCGGAATATTAATTCTCTTTGCAGGTTATATTTTTTATTCAAGGTATGTAGAGAATATTTTTTCTCCGGATGACAGGCAAACTCCTGCACATACTCAAAATGACGGCGTCGATTTTGTTCCTATGTCAAAGAACAGAAATTCGCTTATTCACCTCTTGAATATAGCAGGTATGGGACCAATTATTGGTGCAATACAGGGGATTCTTTTCGGCCCTGTAGCTTTTATACTTATTCCTTTAGGGTGTATTTTTGCCGGCGGTGTTCATGATTATTTTGCAGGAATGCTGTCCATAAGAAATAACGGAGCACAAATTACAGGACTTATAGACAAATATCTGGGCAAAAATGCTTTTAAAATTTTCATGGCTATTGTTTCAATTATGCTTCTTTTACTTGCAACGGTATTTGTTTATACAGCTGGGGATTTATTTACGGAGAGATTTTTCGGACTAAAGGATTTTGCTATTTCTAACCCTGTGGTTCTGTATTCGTATATTGTTATTCTTCTGTATTTTGTTCTGGCAACTTTATTTCCGATTGATAAAATAATCGGTAAGTTTTATCCGATTTTGGGTTTGATGCTTATCATAGGTACAGGCATGATTCTTGCAGGATTTTTTATAAAAGGGGTTAATCTGCAGAATTTTAGCCTTGAAAACTACAATCTTCATCCCCAAAAATTACCCCTTATTCCTATGTTTTTTATGACTGTTAGCTGCGGTTTGCTCTCAGGTTTTCATTCAACTCAGGCGACGATTATCTCAAGAACTGTCAGCCACGAAAAAGACGGACGAAGAATATTCTATGGCATGATGTGTCTGGAATCTCTTATAGCAATGATTTGGGCTGCTGCCGCAATGGATGTTTACAGTCTTAATCTTGTTCCGCAAAATGTAGTCGGTACGGTCAATGTGGTTAATATAATTGCCAACAAATTTGTACCTCTAAATTTGGCTTTTGTGGTAACTCTTGCGATTATCATTCTTCCGATAACTTCAGGTGATACAGCGCTCAGAGGGTTAAGAATTACTATTGCCGATGCTCTAAAACTTGAGCAAAAGAAAATTTCAGGTAGATTGATTATTGTTATACCTATTATAATTTGTGTTTTATCTGTTCTTGTATGGGCAAAAACAAATGCAGGAAGTTTTTCTTTAATTTGGAGATATTTTACATTCTTTAATCAGCTCATAGCAATTCCCGTTTTGTGCTGTGCAACGATATTTCTTGCAAAAGAGGGGAAGAATTATTTTATAGCATTTATACCTGCGTTATTTTACGTATTTATTACAATGTCGTTTATTTTTTCGGAAAAAATCGGATTCAATATGCCTCTCGGATATGCAGAGGTTGTTGGTTTATTTTTAACAATAGCGGCATTTATATATATTAATAAGAAAATAAAAAGCTAACATCTAAAATTTTAAAGACGGAATCACCTGCTACGAAAAACTTAATCGTGATACTTTGCCACAATTAATTAACAAATCGTTCATTTTTATCACGATTAAGAAATCTTTATATTCTTTTAATAACAGGGTGTTGACATGCAAATTTTAACATAATACAATCTTAATTAAGGAAAATAATCACAATTAAAAAGGAGATAAAATATGCCAAAAGTATTGGAAAAAAAAGAAGAAAAGAAAATCGCAAAGTCATCAGGCTTGGTTGACAATGTGGAAGCTTTGAACGATTTACTCGACAGAGTTAAAAAAGCTCAGGAAGAATATTCAACATATTCTCAGGAACAAGTAGATGCAATTTTTAAAGCAGCAGCAACAGCGGCTGACAAAATGAGAATACCTCTCGCAAGAATGGCTGTAGAAGATACAGGCATGGGTGTTCTGGAAGATAAGATTATCAAAAATCACTTTGCATCAGAATATATTTACAACAAACACAAAAATGCAAAAACTTGTGGTGTAATAAGTACAGATAAAGAAAACGGTATTAAAATTGTTGCTGAACCTCTCGGAATCTTAGCAGGTATTATTCCTACTACTAACCCGACTTCAACAGCTATTTTTAAATCATTAATCGCATTAAAAACAAGAAACGCTATCGTATTTTCACCACACCCGAGAGCAACAAAATCAACTATTGAAGCTGCAAAAGTAGTTCTTGAAGCAGCAGTTGAAGCAGGTGCTCCGAAAGACATTATCGGCTGGATTGATGCTCCTTCTATGGAACTTTCTG
This sequence comes from uncultured Acinetobacter sp., assembly GCA_900321205.1. Lineage (GTDB taxonomy): Bacteria > Cyanobacteriota > Vampirovibrionia > Gastranaerophilales > Gastranaerophilaceae > CAG-196. The sequence continues at coordinate 30,019 of ONVC01000018.1, forward strand.
ATGCGCTTCTTCACCATCCAAACATCGCTTGCATTTTAGCAACAGGCGGTCCGGGTATGGTCAAGGCTGCATACTCATCTGGAAAACCGGCTTTAGGTGTTGGTCCAGGTAACACAGCTGCTGTTATTGATGAAACTGCTGATATAAGAATGGCTGTTTCTTCAATTCTTATGTCAAAAACTTTCGATAACGGTATGATTTGTGCATCTGAACAATCAGTAATCGTAGTTGAAGATATTTATGAAGAAGTTAAAAAAGAGTTCATCTATCGTGGTGCTTACGTTGTAAACAAAGAAGACGAAAAGAAAATGATAGAACTTCCGTTTATCGATCCTCAGAGGGGAACGGCTCATCCGCTTATTGTTGGTCAGCCGGCTCACAGAATTGCTGAACTGGCAGGCTTCTCTATTCCGGAAGATTCAAAAATTCTTCTTTGCGAAAGAGCAAAACTTGATTGGAACGACCCATTCTCAAGAGAAAAACTTTCTCCGATTTTAACTATGTATAAGGCTAAATCATTTGAACAAGCAACAGAAATGGCTTACGAGCTTGTATTAAAAGGTGGTGCAGGTCACACTTCAGTTCTTTACACAGATGAAAGAAAATCTGACAGAATCAATGCTTACGCAGAAAAAATGCCTTCTTGCCGTATCTTAATTAACTCACCTTCATCTCAGGGTGGTATCGGTGATTTATTTAACTTTAAACTTGAACCGTCACTTTCACTTGGCTGCGGTTCTTGGGGCGGTAACGCAGTATCAGGAAACATTGGTGTAGAACACTTATTAAACTACAAAACCGTAGCTGAAAGGAGAGAAAATATGTTATGGTTCAAGGTTCCTCCGAAAGTATATTTCAAGAGAGGTTGTTTAGACTTGGCTCTTAAAGAATTGAAGGGCAAAAAACGTGCATTTATCGTAACGGATCGTTTCTTATTTAACTCAGGTGCGGTTGAAAATATAACAAGAATTTTAGACGAAATCGGCATAGACCATCAGGTATTCTTTGATGTTAAACCTGATCCGACAATTGCAACGGTTAAACAGGCTATGGAAATTGTTAAACCTTACGAACCCGATGTAATTATTGCGTTGGGCGGCGGTTCTCCGATGGATGCAGGTAAGATTATCTGGTTATTGTATGAACAACCCGATACAAACTTTGCAGATATATCAATGAGATTTATGGATATCAGAAAACGTATTTGTCAGATTGATGACTTGGGTAAAAAAGCAACTATGGTTTGTATTCCTACAACATCAGGTACAGGTTCGGAAGTTACTCCGTTCTCAATTATTACGGATGAAAAAACTCACTACAAATACGCACTTGCTGATTACGCATTGACACCTAATATGGCAATTGTTGACCCGAACTTTGTAGATGGTATGCCAAAAGGCTTGACAGCTGCATCAGGTATTGACGCACTTGTTCACTCACTTGAAGCTTATGTTTCTTGTATGGCAACAAACTTTACTAACTCAAACGCTCTTGAAGCAACTAAGTTGGTATTCAAGTATCTGGCTCGTTCATACAACGAAGGTGCTAATGACCCGATTGCAAGAGAAAAAATGCACTATGCGGCAACTATTGCAGGTATGTCATTTGCAAACGCATTCTTAGGTTTGTGCCACTCAATGGCTCACAAGCTGGGTGCTATGTATAACATTCCTCACGGTGTTGCTAACGCACTTCTTATCAGACAAATCATCAAATACAACGCAGTTGATAAGCCGACTAAACAGGCTATCTTCCCGCAATACAAGTTCCCGAATGCAAAAACTAAATACGGTCAGGTTGCTGATGAACTTGGTTTAGGCGGTAAGAATGACGATGAAAAGGTTGAAAGATTAATCAAAGCTGTTGATGAGCTTATGACAGAAATCAATCTTCCGAAATCTATCAGAGAATTCGGTGTTAAGGAAGATGAGTTCATGGCTAATCTCGATATCCTGGTAGAAAGAGCATTTGACGATCAGTGCACGGGAGCTAACCCGAGATATCCGCTTATGTCTGAGATTAAGCAATTATTCTTAAACGCATACGAAGGTATTGTTTAAGCAAAAAATTGAAATTGAAAAGTGGAAAGTTAATTTAATTAATTTTCCGCTTTTCATTATCAGTTATAAAAATGAGAGGTTAAAAATGAACATTCCCGACAAGGTTGTAAACAGACTGACTTTGTATCATTTTATTCTTGATGATTTAAGAGAAGACGAAAAATATATTTCAAGCACAAAGATTTCTAATCTGCTCAATATGGATAATTCGCAGGTCAGAAAAGATTTGAAATACCTTGATAATTCCGGCAAGTGTCGCGTAGGATACGAAGTAAAAAGTCTGAAAAGAAAAATTGAAGAGTGTTTGGGCTTTAAGCAGACAAAAGATGCGTTTATTGTCGGTGCAGGAAATTTGGGTTCCGCTCTTGCAAAATACAACAGTTTTAAGGATTACGGACTTAACATTCTTGCCATGTTCGACAAAGACCCCAAAAAAATCGGAACGATAATTAACGGCAAAGAAGTTTTTGATATATCAAAAGTAGGAAATTTGGCTATAAGGCTGGGTGTTGATATTGCGATACTAACTGTTCAGCGGGAGTATGCTCAGGGTGTTGCAAATTATCTTGCAGGAGCCGGTATAAAATATATTTGGAATTTTACTCCATGCGTGCTTGATTTGCCAAAAGATGTTAAAATATGGAATGAGAATTTAATTGGAAGTTTTTTACAGTTTACAAATAATGACAAGAAAGAAGAAATAAAATGACGACAGAAATAAAAGTGTGTATGGGCAGCGCCTGCTTTGCAAAAGGAAATCAGGAGAATCTGGAATACATTAAAGAATACATTGAAGAAAACAATATGGAAGCAGATATTTCAATTGTCGGAGCTTTGTGCGAAAATAAATGTGAAATAGGCCCGAGAATAATAATAAACGAAAAAGAATATACTAATGTTACAAAAGAACAAATAAAAGAAGTTTTGGATTCTTACAAAAAGATAATGAACTTTAACTAGGGGCAGTAAAAGGTCTGGAGTGTGTTATATGGAAAAGCAAAATCCTGTCTATACATTGAAAAATGAATGTAATGACTGTTATAAATGTATCAGAAAATGTCACGTAAAATCAATTCGTATTCAGGGCGGAAGTGCTTCCGTTATTAGCGAAAAATGTATTGCCTGCGGACATTGTGTAATGATTTGTCCGGCAGGGGCAAAAAAAGTCAGAAGCGATATAGACGTTGTTAAAGCCCTGTTTCTGACAGGCAAAAAGGTTTACGTATCACTTGCGCCAAGCTGGGCAGGAATCTATAACATTTCAAAAGAAAAAATGATAGCCGTTCTGAAAAAACTGGGTTTTGACGGAGTATCCGAAACAGCACTCGGCGCACAGGAAGTTTCTATCCAGACAGCAAAAATACTGAATGAAGCTGAAAAAGGTTTGTTTATATCTTCGGCATGCCCCGTAATTGATGATTATGTAAGACTTTATAAATCAGAGTTTGCAGGGTGTATTACTCCTATTGCATCTCCGGCTTTAACTCATTGCGGATTAATGAAAGAAATGCTCGGAGAGGATATTAAAATTGTATTTATCGGACCTTGTATTGCAAAGAAAAATGAGGCTGACAGGCATCCTGATTTAATGTCGGCGGCATTAACTTTTGAGGAGCTTAATTACTGGATAAAAGAAGAGTTTATTGATATAGAAACTATTGAACCAGATGAAAGCTGTCACTTTGTTCCGGAAGCGGCTTATGAAGGTGCTCTTTATCCGTTAGAGGGCGGAATGAATGAAACAATCAAAAAAGTCGGTATTGATAAAGATGATGTAACTTTTGTTTCAGTAAGTTCTCTCGAGGGTTTTGATAAATCTCTTCAGAATCTCAACCCCGAAAAAATCGAAAATAAAATCTTTCTTGAAGCTCTTGCATGTACAGGCGGTTGTATCAACGGACCATGTAAATCAGGTGAAAAATCAAGCATAATGGTTACTTCTGACATTTATGCAAATACAAATTACAGAGATACAGTTCCGAAAGAGCCGAGAAAAGTTGTTCCTGTTGAATACGCGCCAGCGCCTGTCGAAACGGTAGAGTATTCAATAGAGCAGATTACAAAGGCTTTAAGAAAAATCAGCAAGCATTCCGAAGAGGATGAACTTAATTGTGCAGGCTGCGGTTATTCAAGCTGCCGTGAGTTTGTAAATGCACTTATTGCAGGCGATGCGGAATCTTCTCAGTGTGTTTCTTATATGAGAAAAATTGCCGTAAGAAAAGCTGCCGCAATGCTCAGATGTATGCCGTCAGCTGTTGTAATTGTTGATTCTAATATGGAAATTGTAGAGGCTAATGATTCATTTGAACACATGTTCCTCTCAGAAGATATGTATGAAGTTTTTGCTTCCCGTCAGGACGGTTTAACAGGAGCTGCAATTGACAGAATTGTTTCATTCAGCGAACTCTTTAAATCAGCTATTGACAGAGGTAAAGATATTCATCAAGAACACTATGCAATTGACGATAAACTTTATGACATAAGTATTTTTACGATAGAAGATAATGAACTTGTCGGGGCGGTAATCTCTGACGTTACAAAATCAGAGATGGACAGAAGTAAGATTGCTCAAAAGGCAAGGGAAGTTATCACAAAAAATATTGCAACGGTTCAGGAAATAGCCAGTCTGCTGGGAGAACACATGGTTGAAACAGAACTTCTGCTGAACTCTATTGCAGAAGGGTATGACAACAACTCGGGCGAGGAGAAGAAAATTTAATGTTCATTGATATAGCTTGTTCCCAAAAAAAGAAATATAACCAAAATGCTTACGGTGACTATTTTTCATCAAACCGTTTCCCTAATATGAACAGGGTTGTTGCGGTGCTTTCTGACGGACTCGGAAGCGGTATTAAAGCTAATATTCTTGCCTGCATGACATCAACTATGCTCTTAAAGTTTATGGAAAATAACGCTGATATTGAGCAGTCCTGTGAGATTATTATGAACTCACTTCCCGTATGCAAAGTGCGTGGTATAAGCTATTCAACCTTTTCTGCTATTGACTGTTACGAAAACGGAAAAGCAAAAATCGTCGAAGAAGGTAATCCGGATTTTATCTGGATAAGAAATGGTGAGGTTTTAAAACCTGAATATCAGACCATTCAGTCAAAAGATTTTAAAAACCGTAAGATGAAAGTTTATAATATCAGACTTGAAAAATATGACAGAATAATTTTCTGCTCAGATGGTGCAACTCAGGTGGCAATGGGTACAAAACAGTATCCTTTGGGGCTTGAAAGGAATGGGCTGATAAAAATAATATTGAATAAACTTACGCAGGAGCCTGAAATATCTTCTCAGAAATTAAGCGATTTTTTGGTTAAACAAATAGAATTGATTGCGCCAAATAAAGAACTTAAAGACGATACATCTATTGTGTCTTTATATTGCCGTGACCCGAGAGAATCTCTGATTTTTACGGGACCGCCTTATCATCAGGAAAAAGACAATTATTTTGCACGTTTCTTTATGGATTTTAAAGGTAAAAAAGCTATATCAGGCGGAACAACTGCAAATATTATATCAAGGGAGTTAAATATTCCTGTTATTGCCAAGCTGTCGATGAATGCCGGTAAACTTCCCGGACTTTCGGAAATGAAAGGGGTTGATTTGGTTACGGAAGGAATTTTGACTTTAACAAAAACGCTTGAATATCTGGAAAGCGGAAAGCCTGATGATAATGCGGCAAAAACACTCATGGGATTTCTGCTGGACAGCGATGTCATCTATTTCCTTGTCGGAGCGCAGATGAATAAAGCGCATTACGATCCGAATCTGCCTATTGAAATTGAGATAAGAAAAAATGTTATAAAACAAATGGCAAGTGTTTTAGAGGAAAAATATTTAAAGAAGGTTAATGTACAATTTGTATAAAGGAGTTTATTATGGCAAAAATTGAAGTAAAAGTATGTTTGGGAACAACCTGTTTCGTTATGGGCGGAAGCAATTTGCAGGAGCTTAATGATATTATTCCTGAAAAATACGGTGACAAAGTTGAAGTTAGTGCGGCAAATTGTTTGGGCTTATGTTCCATAAACTGGGAATATTCAAAAGCACCTTATGTAAAAGTTGATGAAGAAGTTGTAACTGAAGCAACGGTTGAAAAAGTTTTGGAAGTAATAGATAAGAAATTAGGAAATTAAAGATGGCAGGACAGGCAATACACTTAAAAAAAGAAATACTGGTTAGAATTATAAAAGCATTCTTGTCGGATAATTTTGAGGAACAGACAAGGCTGATTCCTTATTCAATGCGTCCGAAAGGTATGGAAGTTCCGTATAGGTGTTGTATTTATAAAGAAAGAGCAATTATAAAAGACAGAACAATTGCAGGACTCGGTTTTCCGATTGAGGAAGATGACGAAACCGTTTCACTCGGAACTTACGCCAAAAAAGCTCTGGAAAGAACTGAAATTAGCGACAAAAATTTAACCGTATTGCAGGCTGCATGCAAAGGATGTGCAACAAACAGAATATATGTAACTGACCTGTGTCAGGGCTGTGTTGCAAGACCATGTCAGGCGGCATGTAAGTTTGGTGCTATATCAATTGTAAACGGACGTTCTGTAATTGATGATACTAAATGTAAAAAATGTAAAATGTGTGTAAATGCGTGTCCTTATAATGCAATTGTTAAAATCTCGGTACCATGTGAAGATTCATGTCCTGTCGGAGCTATAAAAAAAGATGAAACAGGGTTTGCAAGTATTGATTATGACAAATGTATAAATTGCGGAAGATGTACGGCGGCATGCCCGTTTGGAGCAGTTCACGAAAGAAGCCAGATTGTTGATATTTTAAAAGCAATAAAATCAAAGAAAAAAGTTATTGCAATGATAGCGCCTTCTATCGTGGGACAGTTCCCGGGCACAATTTATCAGCTTAAAACAGCAATTATACAGTCAGGTTTTGATGATGTTTATGAAGTTGCTCAGGGTGCTGATATTACTGCAAATACAGAAGCGAAAGAGTTTGTTGAAAGAATAACGGAAAAAGGTGACAACTTTATGACAACCTCTTGCTGCGCAGGATATAATCAGTTAATTAAGAAGCATCTGCCGGAAATAAAACCTTTTGTATCTGATACAAAAACTCCTATGTACTATACGGCAGAAATTGTTAAGAAAGAAAACCCTGATGCGGTTACTGTTTTTGTAAGCCCTTGTGTTGCAAAACGAGCTGAAAGTTTTGAAAATCCGAATGTTGATTATGTGCTTAACTATGAAGAACTTGGTGCGCTTTTTATAGCCAAAAAAATTCAGATAACAGAGCTTGAAGGTGGTAAATATCCGGTTGAATCTTCAAAACAGGCAAGAAATTTTGGTGTAACCGGAGGTGTGGCTGAATCTGTCAAGGCATCTTTAAGAGACGAAGAAACGATAAAGCCGCTTGTTATTAACGGTTTAAACAAAGACAGCATTAAACAGCTTAAAAAATATGCAACCTGCGGTTCTTGTGAAGGCGGCTGTAATATTATTGAGGTTATGTGTTGTGAAGGTGGTTGTATAGGCGGAAATGCAACAATAAACAATCAGAAAACCGCCAAAAAACAGCTTGAAACTCTGTTAAATGAAAGCAAAGACATAGATAAAATATAGACATGAAAATATTTTTCAGCACACTCAGTTTTGGTGAAAGAACAAATACTTATAAAATCGGTAAAAATACTGTGACAGAAGTATTTGATGATAAAAATGCACTGATTAAACGTATAGAATATGATGAGTTTAATCGTGACGTCGATTCAAAATGGTTTGGTTCAACAGGAAAGTTAAGCGAACATTTGCATAAAGAGTATTATAAAAAAGCAGATGAAGAAGGCGTGGTTGAGACTTTCAAAAACAAGACGCAGGAATATGTGAGGAAATCCTATACAAGATTTGAGAACGGATTGAAGCATGTCTTTGATGATTTTCAGTCAAAGACAGGCAAAAATTATATTAATGATTTTGTTTATGACAAGTTAGGTAACTTGGTTAAAATAATAAATAATGGTAAAGTGATTTATACAAAATAAAAAGGAGGTTTTATATGAGTTGGGAAAAAGACTTAAATATTAATGAGGTCAGAGAAATCAGAACAAGAACCTGTGTTTATTTCGGCTGCGGTGCTATTCAGAAAATAAATGATATCGCACGTATTTATGCGGAAAGAGGGGTTAATAAGGTTATTGTTATGTCAGGAAGAAATGCTTATAAATCTACAGGTGCTTGGGATGTGGTTGAAAAGGCATTGAAAGAAAACAAAATTGAATACGTAAACTATGACAAAGTTACACCGAACCCGACAACAGACGCTATTGATGAAGCAGCAGAGCTTGCAAGAAATTTTGGTGCAAAAGCTGTAATCACAATAGGCGGAGGGTCACCTACGGATGCAGGAAAGTCTGTTGCTATACTTCTTAAATATCCTAACGAAACAGGCAGCAGTTTATATGAGTTTAAATTTACTCCGACAGAAGCAGTTCCTGTTGTTGCAATAAACTTAACTCATGGTACAGGGAGTGAAACAAACAGATTTGCGGTAGCAACGATTTTAGAAAAGAATTACAAGCCGGCAATTGCATATGATTGCATTTATCCGGAGTTTGCTATTGATGACCCTGATTTAATGACAGGTCTTTCTCCGAAACAAACAAGATACGTTTCAATTGATGCGGTTAATCACGTTGTTGAAGCCGCAACATCAAAAGTTGCGTCACCATACTCGGTTACATTAGCAAGACAGGTTATCGAACTTGTCGGCAAATATCTCACGAAAGCAATAGAAAATCCGTCTGATAAAGAAGCAAGATACTATTTATGTTATGCGGCATTAATGGGTGGCGTATGTTTTGATAACGGTTTATTGCATTATACACACGCTCTTGAACATCCGCTGAGTGCTATGAAGCCTGATTTCTCTCATGGTTTGGGGCTCGCTATTCTTCTTCCTGCCGTAATAAAAAATATTTATCCGGCAAAGGCAGAAACATTAAAATATATATTAGAACCGATTGTGAAAGATACAACAACTTCTGAAAAGGCATCTGAAGGCGTTTATGAATGGCTCAAATCGGTTGATGTTCCGAATAAATTAAAAGATGAAGGTTTTGTTGAATCTGATGTTGAAAAATTGACGGAACTCGCTTTCACAACTCCTTCTTTAGACGGTTTGCTCGGAATTGCACCGACAAACGCAACAAAAGAAGCCGTAAAAGCAATTTATACAGAGTCTTTGTAAAATATTATTTGGAAATCAAAAAAAGCCGGCAATAGCCGGCTTTTTTATTATAAAAAATATCGGGATGACAAGATTGCGGCGAGGAGCAGAGTGCGCAGGAGTTTTGCCAAAGTGCGATAAGCACAGAAGGCAAAATCCGCAGACACGTTTAATGCGACGAGACAAGACACGAACGTAAGTTCGACTTGGAAACCGATTTTTTGCAAAAAATATCGGGATGACAAGATTCGAACTTGCGACCCCCGCGACCCGAACACGGTGCGCTACCAAGCTGCGCTACATCCCGATAATTTATTATTTAGTTTTCATTTGGTAGCGCACCTACGGTGCTACCTCTCCTCGAACGTGACATTTAGTCACCTTCTCGTCGGCAGAGTCAAGCTGCGCTACATCCCGATATTATTATTTAATTTTATTTAATTGTATAGAATGCAGCTTGGTAGCGTCGCTACCTGCACCATCCTCCTCGTAACCTGACATTTAGTCAGCTTTCTCGGGGAGTCCTTGCTACATCCCGATAATTATTATTAAATTTTCAATTTTTACGAGCGCAGCTTGGTTAAATCTATCATTCGGCTCCATCAAACCTTACGGTTCTCCATTCGCCTGCCCTACTCAGAACCTGACATTTAGTCAGCTTCTTCGCATGGAACCTGCTACATCCCGATATTATTATTTAATTTTTGCTAATGGTAAATACCTATCCCTACTTTATAACATACATAACTGAAAATCAATCAGAATTAACAAAAAAATAACAATTAGCCCGGTTTGTTAATTTTTAGTTAAAAAAACTCAAGTTATACTGAATCAGAGTAATAATAAAAGTGTTGAAAGAAAGTATTTAGTAAGTGGCGGTAAAGAGATAAATTTATTTACCCCTTTACCCCGGGAGGCAATTATGAAATTCTTAATTAAAAAAACACCTGACAGATTTATTCGTTCAGTAAACGATGAAATTTCATCAATCTTAAACAGAAATTTTGACAGCTTCTTCCCTGAATATATCTACAACGAAGAAGCAGATTGTGACAAACTTGCAATGCCTGTTGAACTTCATGAGAAAGACAATGAATATTGCGTAAAAGCAGAGCTTCCGGGTGTAAAGAAAGAAGACCTGGATATTGATATTGATAAAAACCATATCACAATAAATGCAAAGAAAGAGGAAGAATCCAATGAGGATACCAAGAGTTACAGAAAATCAGAATTCCGTTACGGAGAATTTTCAAGAACTGTTTATTTCCCTGCTGACATTGATGTTGATAAAACCGATGCTCATCTTGAACACGGCATTTTAAAAATTGTTGCTCCAAAAATTGAAAAAGAGAGTGACAAGGTTAAAAAACTGACTATTAAATAGGTGTAAGTATTTAATCACTCAAAATAACTTAATTCTTTTGAAGGCGGTGTTATGCACCGCCTTTTTGTTTATGTTAAAACGAAATTATGGCTAAGTTTGATTTACATCTTCACAGCAATAATTCTGACGGAAGCGCAAGCGTAAAAGAGCTTGTTGATACTGTTTTAAAGTCAGATATAAAAATTTTTGCTTTGACTGACCACGATACTGTTAACGGTATAAATGATGTAGTAGTGCCGGAAGGAGTAAAGTTTATTAAAGGGGTTGAGCTTACCTGCAAAATTGATAATATCAACTGTCATATCTTGGGATACGGAGTAAATCCGAATTCAAAAAAGCTGACAGAACTTATTGAACTTGGGAAAAAACTCCGCAGACAAAAACTTGAAACAAGAATAAAATATCTTAAAGATGTATGGAATATTGAACTCACAAAAGAAGAATTGAACTGGCTTTATTCAAGACAAAGCGTAGTTAAAACTCATTTTGCAAATATTCTTGTTAACCGAGGATTGTCGGATAACAATGTTGATGCAATGAAAAAATACCTTGATGGCTGCAAAACAGGAAATACAAAATTTGACGGCAGAGAGGCAATTAATGCAATAAGAGCATCGGGAGGCATTCCTGTCTGGGCGCATCCTTTAGGCGGTGAAGGTGAAGAACATTCCCCAAAAGAAAAGTTTTTATCCGAACTGAAAACAATGAAAAAATCCGGCATAAAAGGATTAGAATGTTATTATTCAAGATACACAATGAATGAATGTGAATTTCTTGTACAAAGCGCAAAAGAAAACAATCTTCTGATATCCGGCGGAAGCGACTGGCATGGTACGAATAAAACAGTTCCCATAGGAAGGCTCAATACGGAGGATACCGAAATATCTTCGGACAGGATTAATATTTTTGAATATTTATAAACAACAACGCTGAGAAAACAATCTCAGCGTAAAAACATTTATTATTTTATTACTTCAAATAAAGCACTAACTACATCAGGATCCCATTTTGTTCCGGATTCGCTTTTTATAACTTTCATCGCTTGTTCTTTTGTCATAGCATTTCTGTATGCACGGTCAGAAGTCATTGCCGTATAAGCATCTGCAACCGCTATAATTCTTGAACCAAACGGTATAGAGTTTCCTTTCAGTCCTTCCGGCTTACCGCCTCCGTCCCAGCGTTCTTTGTGGTAATGGATATATGGTATAACTTCTGAAAGGAAATTAATGTTCATAAGCAGATTCACGCCGACATTCGGATGATTTTGAAGTTTTTTCCACTCTTCTGTTGAGAGTTTGCCCTGTTTTGTAAACAGAGATTCCGGCAGGGTTATTTTACCGATGTTTTGTAACAAACCTGCGTAATATACCAAATCTGTTGTTTTTTCATTTAAGCCAAGCTGTTGGCATAATTTTTTTGATAAATCAGCAGTATTTTGTGAATGTGAAACTTTGTACTGACCTTTTTCATCAACAGCCCTTGCAAGTTTTTCCACAAAAGCCTGTTGCTGTGCGCCTAAATCTCCTATCAGAGCCGTAAGTTCAGCTCTCTGATTTTGAAGAATTTTTTCTGAGATTAAGCTGTCTCCCAGGTATAATTCTGTTTTTTCGATAACCTGTTGTAAGTGCATTGAGGTTCCGAACAACTGGCCGATTGTTTCAACAAGCTGAGAATATGCTCTTTTAAGCAGCTTTTCTTTGTAGTTTTCAACAACAATTACACCTGCAACATAAGCATTGTTGTGAATAGGGAATGCTGCAATCGATTTTACGTCATATTCTTTAAGCTCGTATTTCGGTACAAAATTATCAATTTTTGAAACATCTTTAACCTGAATTTTTTCCATAGTTTTGAATGCTTCTACAACAATGGATTTATCATCTTCGACATATCCGAGCTTCTTTTCATACATGTCTTCGTCAAAATTTACTGATGAACCGACAAGTCCCAAAAGTTTGTTTTCAAGGTTAAGCCCTTTTGTGTAATCCTGTGTTAAGTATATATGACAAGCGTCTGCCTCGAGTATTTGTGTAAGAGTTTTTGCAATAGAGTTATAAATTACGTACTCATCCTGTGAACTAAACCCGAGAACACAAAGAGTATTTCCGAGTGAGTAAATTGAAATTAACTCTTTTAACTGAGAACAAAGTCGTTCTCTTTTATCTTTTACGTCTTTACCGATTTTATTTGCCAAATCTTCAGATATTAAGTATTCGGATACAAAATCACCTAAATTTAATGCGAATATTTCTTCAAGCGGATCGTCTTCCATAAATTCTATCGTACGTCCGAAGATTGATGCGCCTTGTTCTTCTTTATCCGTCATATTATTCCTTCCTACAAACTTATTCTGTATTTTAAGATTCGTAACTCTCTATATTATGTATAACGGCACAAATTTTAAAAACTTTAGTAATTTTTACAAAAATTATACTTAAGTTGGAGATTTGTCATACTTTTAAAGACTAAGGGGCAAATATAAAAGGGATTAAGGGTATATTTATACAACTTAATATTCTGTTACAACCGGAGCAATTTTTTACTTTGTTTTGTTTTACAAAAGGTATGATGGTGAATAGTGTAGAAAGCATAAAAATAAATTACAACTCTCCTGCGTTCAGGAGTGAAAGAGTTGTTGCTACGGAACAAAAAGGGCATGACGATTTTGTTTCATCTAAAAAAGAAGCTAAAAATGATAAGGCATGGTATATAGCAGGCGGTCTTGTACTTGCCGGAACAGGTGCATTTTTAGCTCACCGTGCAGGCTGGTGGAAAGGTGCAGAGGTAAACAATAACGCTGTATCAGATACTATATTCAAAAAAGTTGATGAGGCTAAAAAATATTTTGAAAATCTTGGTATAAATACAGAGTTCCGAGACGTGACGGATGAGCATTTACCTCTTTTAAACAGAATAAAAGATGACCTTAAAAAGTTAAAAAAACTGGATGTTAAGTTTAAAAAACCGGATACGCTTACTATATCTGACTGGCATAAAGCGGAAGAGTACGAGGAACTCTGCCGTAAAAGAGGGATTACAATGGAGCGCAAGGAAGAATACCATGCCTTTTGCCAGGGAGATGAAAAAGGCGGAAATCATATTTTTGTGAACTCCTCTAAACCGAATACTGACTGGTTCAGGCATGAGATGGGGCATGCCAATCACCTTAGAGGACATGACAGCTATTGGGAAGCAAAAGGGATACAAAATCATGACTTTGCTGATAAACAATTGGAACTTTTGGGGCAGGATATGAAAATATTCAGAGGAACAAATGATTTTAAAAATATTTTCCATTTTAGTCCTCAAAATAATTCTACAAGATTTGTTTTCCCGAATCAGGATATGGAAACAAGATATGTGTACGTAAAAAATGTTGTTAACAGAATGAATGAAGAAACACACTGCTATTCTCCGCATGATTTGGATGAGCATGTTGCGTACGTTTTTGACGGTCTGGTAAAAGGTGAAAAATTCTCCGATGAAGTCATGCTCTATTATGATTTCGTAGGCGGGGCAAGAATACCAAATCTTAAAATAGACGGCAAATCTTATGATGAATATATAGAATCACTGTACAACAATGCCGGGCTTGTACAAAAACTCAGGGATAATATAAAGATTTTGAAACTTTAATGGATTTTGTAGTTATCCCTCGGATTTAATCACTTATCGCTAATTAAAAACAGTTTCCCGTGTCATTATTTTCTTAGAAAGGGAAATCAGTTATGTCAGAGAGCAGATTTTTAAGCGGTGTTCTTACAGAAGGTATATTATTGCTTGTATTAGGACTGGGAATGCTTATTCTGCCGAAGGTTACAATGCTGTCTTTCGGTTTTATGATGTGTTTGTCTTTTATAATTTACGGCGGATATATGGTTATAAACGCCATTATTACAAGAAATTTTTCAAGGCATTTCCTTCTTAACATAATAGTCGGAATAATTTTGTTCCTGTCGGGTGTAATGTTATTCTTGGTATCGGTGTTGGATGCTATGGTAATAACAGGTTTGTTCGGAGTATATTTTATTCTCAAAAGTCTTTCATCATCAGCCTTCAGTATTCAGACAAGAAAGACGCTTAATTTTTGGTGGATGTGTATGTTTCTTGCAATTTTGGAACTGATGTTCGGAATAGCCGTTATTGTATTGCTTCCGACAGCTGCTCTTTGGTTAACCGGAGTTCTTGCCGGCATGGATTTTATTTTTTCCGGTATGGTGTATATGAATATGTATATCTCAACAAAATACGTGCAGGGTTAGGGGTAAATATATTGTGATTAATTGAAAAGCTAATGCACCATATAAATTTGCAGTCCTTTCTCATTTATATTTCCCCGTCCTGTATTTACCCCGCCCTGTATTTACCCCCCCCTTTACAAATTGACTTCAATCCTTATTTTTGCTTAAAATAATCGTATGAAAATAATAATTTTTGGTGCGAACGAAATAGGCTTCATGATAGCTCAGGAGTTCTACACCGATAACGATATAACAGTAATAGACGATGAGAGAAATAAAATTGATGCGTTTAATAAACTGGATGTAGGATTTATCTCCGGAAATGCGTCAAATATAGAAATATTGAAACAGGCAGGAATAAAAAACTCTGACGTTTTTATTGCCTGTAATGATTCTGACGAGCTTAACATTGTTGCGTGTCTTACGGTTAAAAGATTAAGTAAGGCAAAAACGCTTTGTTTTGTAAGAAAAGAAGAATATAAATCCTCTTTGACTCTTGCAAAAGATGCGGATTATAATACTGAGTTTTATATTGATAATGTTATCTGGCCGGATGATTTGCTGACTCAGGAAATTTTCAGGATTATAACTGTTGCAAAGGCGTTAGATGTAGAAAATTTTGCTGACGGAAGAGCCAGACTGCTCGAATATAAAATTCCGAAATACTCTCCTCTTGTGAAAACTCAGGTGAAAAATTGTGATTTTCCGAAGGATACACTTATTGTCGGTATTACAAGAGAAGGAGAACTGTTTATTCCTAACGGGGAAACAACTCTCTTAGAAAACGATAAAGTTATTTTTATGGGGCTTTCTCATTCCTTGAATATTCTTGCCGGCAAGTTTTTCCACGAAAAGGAGTTTGTAAAATATGTTACGATAATCGGGTGCGGAAGTGTCGGTTTAAAACTGGCTAAAACATTAGAGAATCTTCATCTTAAATTAAAAATTATAGAAAAAGACGAGGATAGATGTAACTATCTGGCAGAAGAACTTAACAACGCTCTTATCATTAATGGTGACGGAACTGATTTGGCTCTGTTGAACGAAGAGGATATAGCGTCATCTGATGTTGTGGTAAGTGCCACAAATAATGACGAAAAAAATCTTCTTTGCTCGCTTCTGCTGAAACATTTAGGTGCAGCAAGAGTTATATCAAGAGTTTCAAAAGATACAAACGTTGCCTTGTTTGAACAGGTCGGAATAGATATTGCAATATCGTCAAAAACAGCGTCTCTGAATGAAATTAAAAACAGCATTAAAGATACAAATATCGGTATTCTTGCAACTGTTGAACAGGGTCAGGGAGAGGTTTTGAATATAGAATTGCCGCAGGATTTTGAGACAATAAAACTCATGGATTTGAAGCTTCCTTCAAAGGCAATCCTGGGTGTAATACAGAGAAGAAACAGAATAATTATTCCGAACGGTTCAACGCAGATAATGGGAGAGGATAATGTAATCGTCTTTACAACGAGTACGAATGCACAGATTATTAAAAAATTCTTTGAGGGTATTTAGGGGTGAGATTATCATATCTGGCATACACATTCAGTTTGGTTATTAAGTACTTTAGTATAGTGCTTTTCTTTCCCGTAATTGTTGCTCTTTGGTATAAAGAATACTTTTCAATACCGCCATTTCTTATATCCGTAATAACGGCTGTTATCATGGCATTTGTTATCAAACGTTCCGTAAGCGGCGCAAAAAATATTAAGTCTGTTAATGATATTAAAAAATCGGAAGGTTTGGCGGTTGTAACATTTTCATGGATTTTTGCGGGACTTTTTGCATCGATTCCGTATATGTTTATGGACATAACTCCGATAAATGCTTTGTTTGAAGGGTTTTCCGGAATTACGGCAACGGGCGCAACAGCGTTTAAGTCTTTTGATTATCCGCATGCACTTCTGTTTTGGCGTTCTTTTACCCAATGGCTCGGCGGTATGGGTATTATCGTCCTGTTTATTGCGGTACTTCCGCAGCTTGCGATTGCAGGCAGACAGTTGTTTTTTGCCGAGGCACCCGGACCTACCGAGGAAAAGTTTACACCGCGTATAAAAAGTACGGCAGCTGCGCTCTGGAAAATATATGCAGGACTTACTTTGCTGTGCTTTGTTCTTATAACAAATATGGGCATGGGGTTTTTTGAAGGACTTTGTACTTCTTTCTCGACAATGTCAGGCGGAGGCTTTTCGCCCAATCCTGACAGTTTAATCGGGCAGTCACATAATATACTTTGGGTAATCACGTTTTTTATGTTTTTTGCAGGTACAAGCTTTAACCTCCAGCACAGAGCTTGGATGAAGTTAAATCCGCTTGTTCTTTTTAGGAACGAAGAGTTCAGGATGTATTTTTACGCAGTGGTTGTAATAGCTTTTTTGCTTGCTTTTTCTCTGTTTGCAAATATGCATTATACGTTCTCTGACAGTATGGTTCATGCGTTTTTTAACGTATCGTCTCTGATTTCTTCAACCGGATTTTGCAGTGTTGATTTTGCAAAATGGGATTATACAAGTAAAATTTTGCTTTTTGCCGTAATGCTTTTCGGAAGCTGCGCAAGTTCAGCAGGCGGCGGTTTGAAGGTTACAAGGTGGCTTTTAATTTTCAAAATAATGAAATCTGAGATGATGAAAATTCTTCATCCTAAGGCTGTTTACAACATAAAAATCGGAAACTATACTATACCGAAAGAAATTATGTACCAGACGCTGATGTTTGTATCGTTTTATTTTGCGTTTATCGTTTTGTCTGCGTTTTTGATTGCTATGCTGGAAAAAGATACGATTGTAGCCGTTGTCGGTTCGGTTGCCGCTGTCGGTAACATAGGTCCGGGACTCGGTCAGGTTATAGGACCGATGGGAAGTTTTGCGGATTTGTCAGTCGGAACAAAAATTATTTTTATTATTGATATGCTTGCCGGCAGACTTGAACTTATTCCGTTCCTGGTTTTGTTCCAGAAAGATTTGTGGATATTTAAGAGATAACTAAAATTTAATTTTTAAACTTGTGAAATTTCGGATATCTTGTATCAACGGAGTTTACGTTGTCTTTATAGTCTGCGTATTTGTATATTCCTTCTCCCGTGTTTGCGTGGGGTCTGACAATATATGGTGTTCTTGTTTTATAAAACGGTGCAGGATAGAACTCGGTATGTCTCGGGTAGTATCTTCCGTTATTACCATAAAATCCTGAATGCCAGGTTCCTATGGGCATCATGTTTTCGTCATAAAAAGTTTGTGAATATTCGGTTAACGTTTTTTTATCAGGTGCATTTTGAATTATATTATCGGGGTTTTCAATTTTTCTGTCATTGAAATCATACAGCTGATAGCTGTCACCTTCTTTTTTGTAAGTTCCGACTCTGTTTCCGTACTCGTCATATACTTTTATTGCATAAGCAAATGTTTCTGTAACGGTTAAAAATAAGATAGCTGAAAGTATTAAAATTCTGCGCATAGCAAGCCCCTTTACCTGTACAACGATTATTATAATATAATTGTTCATTTTATATAATCTGGTGTTAATTATTAATATCTTTTTATATGTCATTTTCTTTGTCCGCAAAGAAAATGACGAAAAGAAACTCTTTGGGCTCGAACTTCATTCGCTAAACATTTGTACGGTTCGACCTGAAATCGGCAAACTCGCTGCGCTCAAACAATGCCGATTTTGTTGTTGTCTCACCTACATTGTTTGCTCATTACGTTAGGCCCAAAAGATAGAAATAATTAATTTTTCCCAAGCCTAAC
>ONVC01000038.1 GCA_900321205.1 uncultured Acinetobacter sp.
TTATCAGACATTGTTGATTTTTCACTTTTTGCTTTTTCCAGTTGTTTTTTTATATCATTAAGTTCTGATAGCTGTTTTCTCAACATTTCAATTTTGTTTTTAATATCGTTAACATGCTTTTTATATTCATTTTGCTTTTGTTGGTATTTATCTAAGTCTTCATTATATTTTTCTTTATTGAATACTCCGTTATTGTAGTATTTTGTATCTGAATTAGAGGGTTGTTTTGGTGCAGAAGTGCTATTTTGTTGAAAATATAAATTTGATACTTCTGTACTTATTGATAGAATTTGCCTATTTACAGTTTCTAATAAAGAATCAAATTTTGTAGAAGTGTTATTGTTTGAGTTATTACTACCTGAGACTCCCTCCTGTTGTCCGTTTGCTTCGGCTTTTCCTCCATCCACAGTATTTCCGCGGTTATAACCATTGTAACCGCTGTTAATAAAACTCCAAGATATACCCATAGTATTCTCCTTATTAAATTTATAACTAATACAAAAATGTATATCGTCATATTTTTCTAAAACTTTAATTCCATAACAAAAAAGTCCAGAAAAAATAAATATTAAAATGCCAGAATGCTTGTAAAATCTTTTATGTATTTAATTGTAACAATTTTATTAAAAATTGTTACAATTGAGCATTTATTATAATTTTTTTAATTTATTTCAGATGCATATATGCTTTTTATGAAACTGTATTAAATTTGAAAAAAACGTGATATTATTTAATATGGAAGAAGAAGGAGTTGAGTGATGGAAGAACATAATAATAAGCCGGTTGTACATCTAATATCAAGACCGGAAAATATGCTGAAAACAATATATACTGCATGCCGTACCTGTTACAGTGCGGATTTGCCTATTAATATATACAATGGTGCTGATGATGAAGAAAAAATGCTTAAATTGATAGAACGGGTTGTAGGCTCCGGACATTATTCCACAATTGAGCATATTCAGGTAACGTTTGCTATCTCAAATGTTTCAAGAGCATGTACTCATCAGCTTGTCAGACACAGACACATGTCTTTTTCTCAGAAATCTCAGAGATATGTTAAGGAAAAAGGTCAGTTTGACTATATCATTCCTCCTACTATCGAAAAAAATGAAGAGCTGAAGAAGAAATTTGTTGATTTTATGGGTGAGATATCGCAAAAATATTCAGAATTCATAGAGGCAGGAATTCCGGCTGAAGATGCAAGGGCTGTACTTCCGAATGCCTGTGCAACGTCAATTGTTACAAGTTTGAACCTCAGAGAGCTGATTCACGTTGCAAACCTGAGATTATGTACACGGGCACAAACAGAAATCCGAATGATGGTTAAGGCTATGTGTGACGAACTTATAAAGGTGGAACCATGGTTAAAACCCTATCTCGTTCCGAAATGTGAAAGACTGGGCTTCTGTGACGAAGATAAATCCTGCGGAAGGAAACCTAAACTGGAATTATGAATAAACTAGGTGTTACTTTACTGTCAATATTTTTATGTCTGGTTGTGTTTTACCTGCTTGTTATGAAACCTGAAAAATATGTCCAGAAAAATATTTACGAAACAATAAAAAACAGCGGTGTTATAAAAGTCGGTGTCAATACGGATTCACGCCCGTTTGCTTTTTATAATGAAAAAGGTGAACTTGAAGGGTATGATATTGATTTGTCAAAAAGTATTGCAGAATCGCTTTTGGGCTCGCGAGGACGTGTAATATATGTTCCTGTTACCCCAAGTAACAGACTGTTAAAAATATCAACGGGAGAGGTTGATATGGTAATAGCAACAATGACAATTACTCCTCAGCGGCAGGAAATAATAGAGTTCTCCGTTCCGTATGATACTGCCGGTCAGGCTCTGCTTGTCAGAAGTACCAGCGTAGTTACGTCTATGAGTGATTTATCGGGGCAGAATGTCGGAGTTATATGGGGCACAACGGCTGAAAAAAATATTGTGAATATGATGCCGGCTGCAAATGTTGTAGGTTTTACTACTTATAACGATGCTTATAACGCATTAAAAGGCGGAAAAATAGAAGCTATTACTTCTGATGATACGATTTTGAGCAGATTTGCAATGAATGATAATCAGGTTAAACTTTTGCCAAAGCGGTATTCAAGAGAACCCTACGGTATCGGATTCAGACGAGGTAAGGGGTCTGATAAACTCAAAGCCGAACTTGATTATGCAATAACCGATTTAAAACAGAGAAATGTTATAAATACCATTCATAAAAAATGGCTGGGCAATTAAAATCTTTAAAAAAATTTATTTTGCAAGTGTGGAGTGAACACCTTCCATTATGTTGTAAAAATCCTCTTTCGGAAGTGTTGACATTGTTTTCATTGCATACGATAAGATGCTTACTTTGTCATACCATCTTCTTGAGTTTGAAAGTTTGTAAAGTCCGATTACACGGTCAAGTCCGAGACTTATTTCCGTGTTTTCGTCTTCTTCTTTCATTTCTTTTACCTGTTTAACAAACGTAGTTAAATCACGAGCCAAAGCTCTTCTTTTACCTTCGTCCAGGTCTTTTAATAAAGTTAAAGCTTTCTCTGTGTGTTCATTTGAATCATACCAACGTCTGTTATTCATCATAATACCTCTCCCAATACACAATTTAATTATACTGATTATGCAAAAAATCGTAATCATACGTTTAGTTGATTATTTGCAAAGTTAATTTACTTTCTTTAGCTAGCAAATTAATTTTTTATGGGTTTTTACCATGAAAAAGGAAACCTTATTTATATGTCAATGTTCGGTGATTATAAATCTTATAGGCTTTATGAACCAGCATATCCCGAGTGGAAAAAGAATCTGGATTTGATGGAAGCAAAACGCCTTGCCTATATAGAGAAACATCCGGAAATTATAAATAATGATGATATCCAAAGAGGAAAAATTCTGCTTCGCGCAATAGATATTATGGATGAATATTCCCAGAAAAAAGCTGAGAATATGGAAGCTGCAACTGAGCCTGTAATAAGTATGGGTTTAGAGCTTGCAGGTTTTGCCGGAATGGGGTTAGGTGCCTTTTTAGGTTCGTTTAAACCGATAGGAAGTTTTTTTGCACGCTTTATGTCAAAGGGAAATGGTGTTCCTGCCGCAATAGGTTTGCTTGCAGGTTCAATAGCAGCATTTCCTCTTATGGCGTGGGGAGCTAAAGCGGAAGTTGGAGCATCTCGCAAAGGAAGATTTGAGGCTATGAGGAGTGAGCTTGATAACTCAAAAGGTTTTGCTATACTGACCGAGGAGCAGACAGCAGAAGCGGAAAAACTCGCAAAAGAAGTTGTGCTGGAAGAAGACAAGAAGAAAAAAGTTTCCGAGAAGTTATCAAACGGTTTCCATACCATAAAAGATATGGCAATGGATTCTGATGAATATAAGCAGCAAAGAAAAAAATTTGAGCTTGAACTTGAAGAAGATAAAAAAAATCTTGACAGCGAGCTGACAGAAGAAGAAATTCTTAATGCAAAAAAAGACCAGCAGTTACTTACAAAACTTGTAGAAAAAATTGATATTGCTTCTCAGGATTATGCCGAAAATTCCGAACTTGCGACTCAGACAGGTATATTGCTTGCCGGAACACTCGGCGGTATTACTTATTTCGGCGTTGACAAACTGCTTCGTGCTATAAAAATCAAATCTGAAAACAAAATATCGATAATTATAAAAACTCTTTCCATTGCCGCTTTTGCAGGCATGGGAATTTTAGCGGCGCAAATTAATAAACATGCTTCAAGGGTTGGAAGGTTTAAAGTTAAGCAGGAGCTTATGAATAACCCTAATAACTTTGTTTATGTAAGTGACGAACAAGCTGATGAGATTACTGATGCACGGGTTAAACCGCGTGAAAAAATGAATGTTTTCTCCTTCCTGGTTAAGGCTTATAAAGATAATAAAGAGTATATGAAGTATAAAAAAACGATTGGCAAAGACGAACGCAAGTTCTATAAAGCTGCTGAAAAACTGGAATTAAGCGAACAACAGCTAAATGATGCAAAACGCTTACAGAAAAATACATTCAGAACCTTTAACAAGGTTGATGAAAACTCTCAAAAATACGCAGAAAGTATAGAGGCACTCGGTCAGTCTCTTGCATATCCGATAAATTTAATTTTCACAATGATAGCGACAGTATTTGCGGTACCTTATCTGTTTAAAGCAATGAACACAAAAGCGGAAAAAATTGCAAATTATACAAAGTATTTCGGAATAGTAATGCTGAGCACAATTCCTGCAATGCTTATCAACATGCTGATAACAAAAGAACAGAAGAAAGCGTCCAGAATTGCAGATATGAAGGCTATAAACGAGCTGGATGATTACAGATTATTCAAATAGTGATACACAGATTATAGCTTGTCATAATCGCGGAGTTTTGGTTTATCAGTATTGTCTTCTCCGTATAATCTGTTTCTCCAGATTCTGCGCATATTAACCGGCTCAAACAATGACTGATCTTCAAAATCAATCGGCTGAATAATTGTTGTCGGATTATTCGTATCCGGCTTAACCTCTTTAAGCTGTTCTTGTTTAACTTTCATTTTTTCCAGCTTCTTCGCTTTCTTTTTTTCTTTTCTTAAATAATGGCGTTCCTTTGCAGAATCAATTTTATTTCCGGTATTTGATTTAAATCCGTCAAAATCTTTTCTGCCTTCTTTGTACCATCTTCTGTATTTTTTAGTAAAGATGTTATCAAAGTTTGCCATATCATAATATATTTTATAAGATTCTTTGTTATATTCAGCATCAGTTAAAACGCTAATCTGAACATTTTGGGCTATTTCCGGACAAAGCATTCTTGAGTAATCTCTGATTTTCTGAAGCTGTTCGGTTTGAGGAGAAGCTCCTCTTGTGAGAATTCTTGATTCTACTACGCTTATTGTTTTATAAAAAGTGTTTGACCAAAGAACGGCATTAGTTTTAGTGTCAACTAAAACTGCATAAGTGCTGATTTTATATGCAGGGTCAATAACTGTTGCACCTGCTATATTCAGAAAATCCCACAAAGTTCGTCTTAAAACATAATTTTCCGAATCCAGAGTCG
Organism: uncultured Acinetobacter sp.; assembly: GCA_900321205.1. Lineage (GTDB taxonomy): Bacteria > Cyanobacteriota > Vampirovibrionia > Gastranaerophilales > Gastranaerophilaceae > CAG-196. The sequence goes on from ONVC01000038.1 coordinate 5,049, forward strand.
AAGTTATAAGTAAAACGTACTGTTGCTTATTAACGTTTGCAACTTTTTTAAGAAGCGGATAATTTATGTTGTAAGAGTTCTTAAATTTCTGTGTTAAATCTCTTGCGGGTACCATGTATGACGGGTTGCTTTTAAGTAAAGTTCTTTCATCACTAACCGTCGGAGAAACAATATAGTCAGTTTTGTTTAGCAGATTGATAATTTCATTTGAGAAAAATTCTGCTGTTTCATTGTAAATAAATGAATCAATAGCAAGGCTCTCTGTTACAATATTATCAGGTAATACCAACACAGTTTTTTTCTGTACATCAGCAGCCATAACTGATGTAGTAAAAAATAAAGCTATCCCAACTAAACAAACTCTAATTAAATCTCTCACGGTAAAGATTATATCATATATGGGGGTAAAAGTAAAAGAAAATTTGGAAAAATCTCACAAAAAAAGGGGCTTCGCATTTGCGAAGCCCCTTTTTATTGTAAATTTCTATTTTAAAGCAACAGTCAAATCTGCTTCAACACAAATTTTTCCGTCAACTGAGCCTACCGCGTGGCATTTGCTTATCGGGCCTTTTACCTTTGTCATTTCGATAAACATATCAAATCTGTCGCCAGGACGAACGATGTTTTTGAATCTAACGTTGTCAACACCTGCAAAAAGTGTTAACTTACCTTTATTTTCCGGTGAACACATCAAAATCGGTGCTGAACACTGGGCCAACGCTTCAAGCTGTAATACTCCCGGCATAATAGGATTACCTGGGAAGTGTCCCTGGAAAAATTCTTCATTCATTGAAAGATTTTTGTAGCCTTTTGAATATTTGTTTGGCACACATTCGGTAATTCTGTCAACCAGCAAAAACGGATATCTATGCGGAATCATATCCATAATTCCCTGAATATCAAATGATAATACTTCTTCTGTCATCTCTATACTCCTTATTTATATTTTTACTAATTTGTTTTTCAATATTTGTGCTACCTTGCAGTGAACGGTGTGTCCTGCTTCTTTTACTAATATCTGTGCTTTAAGATTAAGCGGTGATACACCCGTAAGGTTAAAGTCACCCAGCAAATCCAGAATTTTATGTTTAACCGGTTCCAAATCAGAACGAAGCTCTGTTGTGTATCCTTCGTCTTTTAATCCAACCGTATTATCGACTGTAACTCCTTTTGCAAACCCTAAAGCCTGAAATTTAGCCAAATCTTTGTAGAAACCAAATGTCCTTGCTTCAATAATCTCATCAAGATTTTTATTATCCATCGTTACCCACTTGTTTTTAAGGTCAGGATGGTCATAATTAACAGCATAAGTTATTCTGAGTTCTTTATCAGGAATAACAACAAGGCTTGTTTTCCCGTTAAGGTAGTAAACAGGTTCTTCTACTGTATAAAAATCTTTGTTTGCTCCTTCAATGCCTGCCTGGTTAAATAAATCTACCCAAACTCGTGCACTTCCGTCAAAAATAGGCATTTCAACTTCGGACAGATAAACATCTATTGAGTTTACGCCTGTAATTGCACAAGCTGCGTTAAAATGCTCGCAAAGCATAACTTTGTATTTGTAATCACCCAGAAGGGTTCTTTTATCTTTGCTGCATAAAGTTACACAATGATCCGTTGAGTAAAGATTTTCAATACAAGCATCAAATGAAGAGTCAGCTTTCTTTGAAAAAAAACGTATTTTCCCTGAGTCCGAGGGTTTTATAACAACCTCACACTCTTTATTCTTCATTAAAGATTTACCTTTTGTATGTATTTCTGACTTTATGGTTACCATTATGCTTTAGCTTCTCTTTCTTGAGCGCCTTCATTTACACTTTCTTCAAAAGATTTTAAAAGCGGTTCATATTTTTTGAATTTGGCAATAAGTTCGCCTGCATCCTTCATAATTTTTAGTTGCTTGATGAATTCTTTTCTCGGAACAGCAGGAGCACCTACAACTATTGATTTTGCAGGGAAACTTTTTGTTACGCCTGCCTGAGCTGCAATAATTGTGTCATCGCCTATTGAAATGTGGTCTGCAAGACCTGCCTGACCTGCAATTACAACTCTATCGCCGATTACACAGCTTCCGGCAATACCTACCTGCGAAACAATCATACAGCCTTTGCCTATGCGGCAGTTATGACCTACCATTACGAGGTCATCAATTTTTGTGTTGTCACCGATAACGGTATTTTCAATAGTTCCTCTGTCGATACACGAGTTAGCACCGATTTCAACGTTATTTCCAATGATAACGGAACCGATTGAAGGAATTTTGAATATAACTTGTTCTGTATTTGCTTCTTTTACTTCTCCATCTTTACGAGCCTGTTCGATGTTGTTCGGGTTTTCTGTTACGAAACTGAAACCATCAGCACCCAGTGAAACGCCGTGATTGAGAATAACTTTGTTACCAACCTGAACTCTGTCACCGATATTTACTCCCGGATGGAAGAAACAATCAGAACCGATTTTTGCGCCATTGCCGATGTAACTGTTAGCTAAAATTTTTGTGTTGTCGCCGATTTCAGCGTGCTCAGAAATTACAACGTTTTGACCGATTGAAACATTCTGACCGATTTTAGCGGTTGAAGCAACAACAGCTGACGGGTGAATTCCTTTGTTTATAGCTGGTTCTTCGTAGAACATAGATATAAGCTTCATCATTGCTAAACGAGGTCTTTCGACTTCAATTGTTGTAAATCCGTCTATATTAACACCCAAAGGAACAAGTGCTGCTTTTGCCTTTGTTTCTGACAAATTAGCAATCTCGTCTTCCCCTAAAGCAAGAGCAAGAGTATTTTCATCAGCTAATTTTGGCGGGGCAATCTTTGTTATTGCAACATCAGAAGCTTTTGTAAGCATTCCGCCTGTTATCTGAGCAATTTGTTCCAATGTAAAAGTTTTCATATTAAACTCCTTATTTAACTATAACTACTTGTTTATTTTATTAATTATGTTTGTTGTGGATTTGCCTTGGACAAATTCTATAAACTCAACTTTTATCCCGTTTCTTTCAACAATTTCTCTCTCCGGCAATGTTTCAAGAGTATAATCAGCTCCCTTGGTATAAATATCAGGTTTGATTTTTTCCAATAAACCTGCCGGTGACTTCTCTTCAAATAATACCACATAATCAACACAGTTCAAAGCAGTTAATATTTCTGCTCTGTCGGATTCGTTGTTAATCGGTCTTGAGTCGCCTTTAATGAGCTTTACGGACTTATCTGTGTTTAGCATAACAACAGAATAATTTGCCAAACTTTTTGTCTTTTGTAAATATCTGACATGCCCGACATGTAAGATGTCAAAACATCCGTTTGTTGCTGCAAATGTTTTTCCCTCTTTTTGCCCTGCTCTTACAATGTTTACAATCTCTTCCTGTGTAACAATCTGTCCCAAGTTATACTCCTTTTAGTGAATAGTTTTTACGGAACCCATATTCTCTATTTTACGACAAATAAACTCCTCAAAAATTAAAGTGTAAAATTTTGTAACAATTTGTCTTTTTATGGCTCATTTTTGCTAAAGTTTTTAAGATTTTTGCCGATTGATAAAATATACTCAAAAAGTGATTTTTTAATCTTGTAAAATTTTGCTTTTAAACGGTCAAAAGTCTTTTCTCTGACGAAATTCGGTATTTACATTACCAGCTCAATGTGATATAATATTAATATATCCGTATGGCAGAAGAGAAGTATGGCGAAAGTGACATAAATGCTAATGAATATTGCACGTTTGCTTACAAAAAAAATGAATACCTCAATGAATAAGTATATAAAAAAATTTGTACCCGGTTTTACAATTACTGAGATACTTATCAGTTTGACGATAAGTTCGCTTCTTGTTGCGGCTATGGTTCCTATAGTTGGAGTTAAAAAAGTTAAACGTCCAAATGTAAGAAAAAGTCATGGTGTAGCGGAGTGTTATTACGATTCCAGCGGGCAATTAAAGGCATATATAGGATCATACAGACGTGAAGGAGATATTGCTTTTAGAGCTGCCAACGGTCGTTGTGAATTAGTTGTTCCTCCGCTTAGATATATGCAGATTTATGTTATCGGAGCCGGTAGTAACAGCAGCGGAAATACAATAACCAGCATTTCGCGTGTTAATAGAAGTTATAATGGCGATATAAATATAAACAATAATTATCAGGAAGATATTGCTGCTGCAGAAGATGTGCATGCAGGTTTGTCTGATATGATTCGTCAGGCATTGAATAACTGGCCGGGAGGACTTAATGCAATTTATAGAATTACTTCTCCTATTGGTAACGGCGGACAAGGTAAATGCCAGGCTGTCAGAATAAGTGATTCCGAAACTTGTAATTCTTTATGCAGTAGTATTAATAATGGTTATTGCAAAGGACCGTTAACAGGCTCGGGCAGATTTTATAGTGTAACTCAGGCTCAAGCCATCAATACATCAGATTATTGCTGGGCATATATTCATGGCAAAGGGCAGGCTTCCGGAAGCGGGCTTGCAAAAACATTTACTGTTCCGATAAATGCAAGCTCTCAAAGGAATATTACCGAATCGGGAAGCAAGTCTGGTGTAGCTGTCTTAAACGGAACTTCTGTAAAAGATATCTATTTTTCAGCCTCAGGAAATGGGCGCGCTCCGGTATTTGTTAACGACGGATATGAGATTCAGGGTTCGGCGCCTGCATCATCGCAATGTACGTCAAGTGACTCAAGTAATTGTGCGGGAGCCGAAACCAAAGTAGGCAATCCTGGTTCTGATGGAGGACAGGAGCCCGTTATGGGATTTGGATGCACTGATTATTTAACCAATAATGCGCGTGCGAAAGCAGGGAAGGTAGAATATTCAAAACCGACTCTTTCGTACAGCTATACTCCTGTGGTTTATTCGATTAGCCAGCCATATGGCGGAAAACAAGGTCAAATTGTATCAAATGTTTATGAAAAGATGTCGGGAACGCTTTATCTCTATCCTGCGAGAAATACATCTGAATCTTCACGTGTTATCAAAAAGAATGCAACAAGTAATCTGTTATCTGCAGCTTCAGGAACAAATGTTTCATCCAGAACGGAGAATATTGATGTCAGTCGCTCTGAGCTTCCGATTGTTACAAGCAGCAAAAAGCTTGCAAAGGCTAACAATGATCTAAAACTCGAAAATGAAGCATTTTTTGAAGATTATTTATCAAAAATAAATTCTATGGCATATAACGGAGGTTTAAAAAACTGTCAGAACAATGGCAGCTGTCCCGGATTTGCGGGAAATGGTGCATATTTATACGTTTCAGGCTCTGGACTTAATGATATCAATACACTTACAATAACCAATCACCAGCAGAGTAATAGTGTTTATACTCACAAAGCAGACACAAAAATTCATTCGAATGCAAGCAACTGTGATGCGGGTGATACTAAGGTATATATAACCTCTCAAAGCAATATAGATCTGTATTATTGCAAACCAGGCAGAACAAACGGTAATCCGGGGGCGGTAATAATTATATGGTAAGAAATAATAAAAAATACGGTTTTTCTTTGGTTGAGGCATTGGTATCAATGCTTATAATGTCTGTGTTCTTTCTTGCTGCGACAAAAATTATGACCCAGAAACCGCCAAAAGAGATAGAAAGATCACCACACGGTTTCTTTGAATGTTATATTATAGGTTCAAATATATATACTCACTCCGTTCGTGGTGATGCTGAGTTTGCGGAATCTCGGGCTCCTAACTGTAATTTTCAGATTCCTGTAGGATTGCATTTTATTAATGTTCACTATATGTCGTCAGGCAGATATTTTAATACCCCGGAGACAATGTTTGAACAATATGCCGAAATCAGCAGTCCCCCGGCTGTTGAAGATCAATTCTATAAGCAGTGTTTTTCGGGGGCGGGTAATCCGTGTGCTTCGATGTTTAAGTCCCCGAGTACTTTTTATAATTATTTGCAAAATACAAATCCAAAGTCAAAGATATACAAAAGGTGGGCTAATGGTACACCACCCTCAAGTGCATTATTCATATCCTGGTAACAAAAAATATAAAAGGAGCATAAATGATTAAAAATCTAAAACTAAAAGGCTTTTCTCTTGTAGAAGTAATGATTCTGTTTACGGTACTGTCCGTAATAATGGCGGCTTCTTTGAGCATGGTCACAAAAAGAACATTAACTCCAACGCAAAACAAGGTTTCTCATGGCGTTTACAGATGTATTTCTTTGTCTAACGGCAAATATCTCCAGGAAACCTATAATGGTACAAGGCGTGTAGGATTGCCTCATGAAGTTGCATCGTGCTCCTTTAGGGTTCCAAAAGCAGCTATGTTTAAAGTAGATTTATACAGTGCAGGCTCAGGTGGTATGGAACAGGCTTATATTAGTTCACGTATAAGCGGTTCGGCGACTAATGCCATGTATTCACTTAACAGTATGACTAACAACACTCCAAATCAATTGTTTATCCCATCCGACAGAGATTTGTATAATTATTTTGCGGGTAAATTTTATGTAGATTCAATTTATACCGGTGATGCAGGTTTTGGTGGCGGTGTGATAGCAACATACCCGAGCGTAATAGATTCTTCCTGTGTATCAGATGATGATAAAAAAGCTATCGCAGAAAGAATTAGAGAACTGGAAGAAGAACTGCAAAAATACAAAGATTTCCGAGATAACAGGAACGGTGTCAGAGATGAGGAGATAAAAAAGGTTTATCAATGGCGTGAACCATTTTCAACGAATAGGGCAACTTATAGTGGATCTGGCAGAATTTATTCCGATGGCGACTTAAGAGTAAATATGGATTTAAAAGCTATAGTCCCTTATGCCAACGAAGATGTTGTACGTTACATGAAAAGTTATGGGAATCAATCTAAGTGGAATAAAAACAATAGATACCGAAACTATATGGAATATTTGGCCCAAAACAGGCACATTGTAATGAACGGTGAAGAACACGGAATAGATGATAGTTATATTGTGGACCCGATGACAAATGAAAAATTTAATAGTTTGTACCTGAATGATACTATAATAGGGCTTTATACAGCGTGTGACTTTGATGATGATGAGGAGGATAATCCACAATTCCGTAAAAGCATGTCGTATGCACGCTCTTCGTTCAACTCCTTGTGCTATATTATTTACTATGCACTTACTGACACTGACACCATCTTCAGTGATGATGCAATAAAAAATTATTTAGATAAAGCAAGAGCCAGTGTTATGGCAAAATATACTTATACTAGTGCGGATATGGGTACACTTTCTCGTCAGGAACTGGAAGAAGTAAGAAGAAGGTGGACGCAAAACTTACACTACGATGATAAAGGTGGTGATGATGAGTATGGTTCGGTAAACAATCTCGTTTGGTTAATGGTAAACGACTTGACCTCAGACGGCAGGCATAAAATCATTGGTACTATGGATGATGACTCTAACGATTCATGGAGCTGGGGTGTAAGATTCAGAGATGTTGTCGATGATATGGTTAATGAAGCAATTAATAAAAAAATTGCGGATATTGAAGCTGAGCTTGCAAAATGGCGAGGTATGATTGACTTACCGAATAACGGGTATTTCAGGATTATAAATAACAGCCCCGGAGTATACGATAGTAACAGTGTACTAAACAACCAGGTAAAGCAACAGATGTTTGATTACTGCAAACTGATGTTTAAGCCATATTACGAATATACAAACCGTTTCAGGAAAGATGACGCTACTATTGCTTCTAATGAAAAAAATTTCAATTCCGCTGCTAATAGATACCATATGTCTTTCGGTGGTACTCGTAAGATTGTGGCCAGAGGCGGAAATGAAGGTCTTGGACGCATGTCTGTTATGATGTACCAAATCGGACAGAATAATGGCGGTGGTGAATCCTTCAGAACATATGCAACTAAAATAAAATCTACTCATAAACCTTTGATGTGCAAAGAAAATAATGCTTCTGAGTGCAGCAGTACTAATGTGGAATTTACAAAAGCGTTAGATGCAAACTTATCAAAGACAGTAACTTATTCGCCGGGTACAACTACTATCGCCGCAGGCGATATACTTAATGTTGATTATAGTAAGGATAAAAACAATACAAACTTATTCCGTATGGATGGTACAAAACGTTATGTAATTACTTCTGATGGAGTTGATTTGGCAACTACCGAAAGAACGACTACCAGAAAAAGAAGAACACTATCTAATTGGATAACCTATACCACAACAGAGCATGTCAAACCGTATTTGCTGTGGGATTTCCCGGCCTATGAAGGCGGACCTGTTGCTACAATAAGATCTTTGGCTACGGGCGGAAAAGGACCAACGGTGTATATAGATGAAGGTAACACTGCAACATACTCATTCCCTGAAGAATATTGCAGTAAAGAAACCTGGACATGCCCAAATACAGACGTCGGACCTTCTATTGTATTTATTTCTCAGCCTCTGGCTCAGACTCAGACTCAGCCTCAGCCTCAGCCTCAGACTCCGAGTCAGGCTTATGTTGATGAGAAAGGTATCATACATTGGACGGCTGAGCAAATTGCTGATTTTCCTAAACGTCAACCTCCAGGTCCGACACAGGCTGAAATTAACGCAGCTCTGCGAAACTTAATTATACAAGGCGGAAATACGCAAAGTGGAAATACACAAAGAGGAAATACACAAAGTGGAAATACACAAAGAGGAAATAGGAATTTAGCCTATACGATATTTTCTGAGAATGGAACAAACGGTGAAGATTCGTTAATCAACGGTCTTGCACGTTCTTCAAGTAAGATAATACCAATGAAAGAAAGTCAAATGGCTAATGTTGCGCTGACAAGTTTTAATCAAGCAACTTCTCCTTTAAAACAGGAACCTCGTCTCCAAACTCAATCATGGATTTGGTCTAAAACGTATAAAATCGGTTCGGCAGGTAATATCGGTAATCTGAAGTCTACAATAGAAAACGATTTGGGTGATAATTGTACGTTCAATGTAGCAAAACCGGGTCAGATATACAGACCGAATAAAGACACTGATATCAATGTTTTAAATAACAGACTTACAACATCTATGACCTGTACTTCACGCGGTAAGCAAACACTTTATTTGGAGAGCAAAGGTAATGGATATAATACAAACCTCAAAAGTGGTTCCGATGTTTCCAATAACACGTACACTTGGAGCGATGGTATAAACGAAAATGGCGGAAGCTGGGAAGTAAGACTTAACAGTGGTACCCCGGCAACGAGCTGGACTCCGACTTCAATGTGGTCAAGAGCGTTCAGGAATATTATTATAAGGGATGGTAATTATGATATAAAATCACAATACAATGTTGGTGCTGCCGGTGCAGGTACAAAACTTATTGATTATTGCCTTGCCAGAAAGGGTAAATACCATGCGTATATTGACTACCTGATAAACTATCCTAAAACTGCTTTAACAGACCGTTACAGATCAACGACTAATACAAACTGTATGTTCGCAAAATCAGATGACCCGAAGTGTTCATTCCAGTCTAATTTTGTCTATTCCAGCCACGATTCAAATACAAATATTTTTGATTCCGGCATTTCTAATACTAAATACGCGCCAGGTAAATATAAAGGATTTAATTGTTATGGTGTAAATGACAGTGTCGATGCTCAATCTGATGAAATGTATATAAATGCAGACGATCCGATTGTTGTAAATGGTGTAATGAGTATTTCAGCAGGTCAGGGCGGCGGCGGTGCTGTTGTTATAACATGGTAAAAACAGAAAGGATATATGATGAATAAGTTAAAAGGATTTACTGTTGCTGAAACCTTGGTAACACTTGGGATCATAGGTGTAATTGCTGCAGTAGTTTTACCTATATTGAATGATACAAAACCAAATGAAGAAATGATTATGCTTAAAAAAGCATATTATAATACAGCGCGTGTTGTGTCTGAGCTAATTAATGATGAAGAATTGTATCCGGAATACGATGAAGATGCTGTTCAAGCCGGTTTTTCAAACAGAGCTGCTGCAACTTATAACGGTGCTTCATACAGCGGTGCATCTAAATTCTGTAATCTCTTCGCGGCTAAACTCAATGCAAAAGATGTAAATTGTAGTGCAAGGCGTGGTGTTAATGACGGCGGGAATTTCAAAACCATAGACGGTATTGTCTGGTCAATGCCGTTTGGAGACTTTTCCGGTACAGAATACATAGCAGTTGATACAAACGGCGCTAAAAGAAATAACTGTTCTTTGAGGTCTAATTTAAGTGATGTGGTAGGCGGACTTACTGCGTGCTCGGGGACCAATGCTCCTGACCAGTTTGTTTTGTCTCTCGATAAATTTGGCGCTTTCCAGGTTGTAGGTAACATAGAAAATCAATACGTTATATCAACAAATACAGCAAGAAATTATCGCAGAACAGTCGATTGTGTGGCTAGTGGAACATGTAACGACAGATAGAAAAAGGAATTATAAATGAAGAAACGCTCAGGTTTTACCGTAGCAGAAATGTTGTTTGCTATGCTTATAGTTGGTATTGTTTCTGTTTACGGGTTGAAAGCAGTACTACAAAGTGAAAAAGCTTTTAAGTATATTTGTTCTAATGTATATCACAGTCTGGACAAAGCTCTTTACAGCTCATATCATTTAACCAATTTAAAAAATCCGTTTTTAACAAAAGATGTTGTGAACGGTTCAGAAACAACTCTTAGTGATAATGAGAGAACAAGACGACTATGTGTGATGCTTACTGAATATATAAATCATACTCAGGCCAATTGTCAGGCTGCTCCGATTACAAGTATAAGCAATCTGTATAATAGAATAAACAGTCCGCATTTTACTGCAATGAACCATGTAAGATTTTATATTTCTCAGAGATATCCGACTTCATCTAATGCAGATCATTATTACTTTATAATCTTTGCTGATGTGAACGGTACTAAAGGTCCAAACTCAATAAATTATGCACCGCCTCGTATAGAACCTGATATTTTTGCTTTTGCTGCTATTGATATAGCAAGAGCATGTCCGTTGGGTCCGCTTGAGACTGATCCCAGATTCCTGCAAACAAGAGTTACATACTTCAATAATGACGATTCAACTGAAAGATTTTCGACAGTGTCTAAGCCATACAATGTATCGAAAGCAGAAGCCTGGGGATATTACAAAGGAAACCTGAGTAACACATTTTATATTGAAGCAAATCCGCTGACGTATAACGGCTATATTCAAAGTAGTTTAAGAACTGCTAACTCGGATTTTTATAATAATATTTACAAAAATGTATCTTTAACAGTACCTGCCGGCGTTGGTTTAAAAAGCAGCGAATATCATTGTGTAGAAGGTTCTGATATCGAATGTGACGTTATTATAGATAAATACGTTTACTAATAAAAATGAATAATCAAAAAAAGTACCGGATTATTAATCCGGTATCTTTTTATAAAGCTACTTTACACCTTTAGTGCGTCAAAAATCTTTTAAATATTTACCCTTATTTACGATTAATTAACTTTTGTCATGAAGTTTCTTGCTTTTTTACAAGTTTCTGCAATAGTTTGCGCAAAACCCTTCAGATCTTTTGGTAAATCTTTTTGCACGTTATTTGCAAACTTTTCCGTTGTATAAACAGTTTTAACTATCTTTCTTTTAGACGGTCTCATTGTTTGCATTTGTTTTGGTAAAATTGCCGGTACGAACACTATTCTTTTCCCCCTCTATAAAGCCCCATTTCAATAACTTTTTTGCATATTCTAACTGTATTCAATGCTGCGCCGATTCTTAAATTGTCAGCAACGCACCATAAAGAAATACCGTTATCAAAAGCAAGATTTTTTCTTATTCTTCCGACAAACACAGGGTCAACCCCGTCTGCATCCCTTGTTGTCGGATATTCAAAATTATCAGGATTATCTATAACCGTAACTCCGTAAGCATTTTTTAAGATTTCTCTCACTTCATTCGGTGTTATATTTTTATCGAA